>JAWXBA010000154.1:0-13391 GCA_034439775.1 Gemmatimonadota bacterium
CCCGGCCCGATCGGGCCGGGCTCGGGTATGCCAGCACGCCCCCCCGGCCATTCGATGGCCGGGGGGGCGTGTTCGGTCGGGAGGATAAAAGGTGACCAGGACTCGATTGCTAGGCAGCCACCCCACGCATCGCGGACTGGGCACGGGCCAGCATTTCTCCCACATCCATCTCCCCGGCGCCGTAGTCGCTCACGGCGCAGTATCCGGCCCGCAACGCAACTTCCCCATTCTTCAGCATCCCGTTCCCGGCCAGGTCCTCGGTCGCGGCGGCGGTGATCCGGTCCACCAGCGCCCGGGCACCCTCAGCGGTGGTGGCTGGTGCCACCACCCCGAAGTCGAGCACCCCGAGGCGGCCCACCACGTCGGCGGTGCGACCAACCCGCTGGAAGGTGCCCCCGAGCTGGCGAGCCAGGTCGGCTGCCGCCGCAAGGGCTTCGCCCAACGCGCCATCCGAGGCGCCAAACACCACGCACGCCAGCGGCTGGCGCTGTCGAGATGCCTCGGCACTGACCTCCCGGGCCCGGCGCTCCAGACCGCGGGCGTTGTACAGCCCGGTCAGGTCATCGATGAGGGAGTCGCGAGTGACCCGGTCATGGTGCCGCTTGGCGAGAAGGTAGGCACGCAACTTCAGGCTGACGATCTCGGCATCGAGCGGCTGCCCAAAGAAATCCCATGCCCCGGCTGCCGCCGCCTCGAGCCGCTGAGTCCGCCCTGCGGGGCCAGCGGTGGTAATCACGACCGGCAGCATCGGCCCGAGGGCCGATTCCTCCCGGAGCATGCGGCACACCGTCGGACCATCGATGTCGGGCAGTTGACGATCGAGCACCACGAGGTCGGGTCGCTCCGCGAGGGCCCGATCCAGCGCCTGACGGCCGGTGTAGGCGCGGAGGACGGCATGTCCGTCGGCCTCAAGGATCGACTCCAGAGAGCGCGCGGTCCACTCCTGATCGTTGGCGATCAGCACGAGTGGTGGCTTCTCCTTGGCCGGGCCTGATTGCGGGGCGATCATCAGAGTCATGTCCACGAGCAGGGGGAAATAGATGCAAGGTGGGGGGACCGTTTTGCCGCCGTGCCCCGCCTGGCTGTTGCGTGCATCCCACAAAAGATTTGCATGGTTCGAGGACTCTTGCGCCACCACTTCCATCGCACTGCGGTCGGTAAGCACCTTGATGACAACATCTTAACGACCAAGCCCGGGACGGACAACCGCTCCACGGAGGCTTCGCGGGGTGACTCACTTTGGTGCAGTTGGTTCAAGTTCCGTGCGCGTCGGTCAAAACACCGGCCGATCGTTGACTGTGTTGCGTTGACGCAACAATCCATTCGAATCCAACACTTCGACCTCCCTGCCCCGGCGGGTGACGGCCCAGCAGTTGCAGAGCAGCGGGTAGCTGTATATTTAGGACAGCTGCCCGCGCGATCCCTGCCGGGTGCGCCGCGACCTCGATCCCCGACACGGATGCGACATGAGCCGACCTGTACCTCTCCTCCTGCTGGCCGCCCTGGCGCTGTTGCCACCGGCCCTCAGCGCCCAGACTCCGGTGACCTATGGTGACGGGCGACGGGCACAGGCAACCCGGGCCGAACTGGAAGAGACGTTGCTGGAGATCGGCAAGATCGTCAACTCCCCAGGTTACAGTGCCCGGATGAGGGATGCGCGTCGCCGCGAGGCAGAACTGATCCGTGAACGGCTGGACAACGGTGATCTCCAGGTCGGCGACGCGATCCTGCTGACGGTGCTGGGCGAACCGCAGTTCAACGGCACCACCCCCCTCACCATCGGACCGGGGCGGGTGCTGTCGCTCCCCGGAATGCCTGACATTTCCCTGGTGGGGGTGCTTCGCTCCGAGGCAGAAGACCACATCACCACCGCGCTCTCGCGGCAATTGCGCGACCCCCAGGTCCAGGTCCAGACCAACATCCGGCTGATCTTTTCCGGGGCGGTGGGCAAGACCGGTTTCTACCAGGTCCCGGCCGACATCATGCCCACCGACGCCATCATGACCGTGGCCGGAGGATTTGCGGGGGGCGCCGATCCCAACCGGACGGTGATCCGTCGGCAGGGCCGGGAAATCTGGTCGCGGGAGGCGTTCCAGGACGCCCTGTTGCGGGGCATGACACTCGACCAGTTGAACCTCCGCACCAACGATGAAATCGTGGTACAGGTAGCCGGCAAGACCTCCTGGCAGACGGTGGCGGGAGTCCTGGGTGGGCTCAGTTCGCTCACCTTTATACTTCTCCGCGTCCTTCGATAGCCTGGAGCCCATGGATTCCCCGGCATGAAACACATGGCCAAATCAACCCGCGATCGATCCGGATCTGCCCGAACCTCCGGCCGCCACCTGCGGCTGATGGACGAGGCTGCCCGCCGCGACCGGCGCCACCATCGAGCACGGCGCGTCCTGAGCGTGATCGTGGCGGTGGTGGGCATCATCGTGACCATCCCGTTGTGGGTCGGCATCGCGATCGCCATCAAGCTGACCTCCCGCGGGCCGGTGCTGTATACCCAGACCCGGATCGGGATCGACTCCCGAGCCACCGGCACCCAGAACGACGACCCGCGCCGGAAGCATGACATGGGCGGCCGCCCGTTCAAGATCTACAAGTTCCGGACGATGTCGGCAGATGCGGAGGCCGGCACCGGGCCGGTCTGGGCCCAGAAGAACGACTCCCGAGTCACCCCCCTGGGCCGGTTCCTCCGTGAGTATCGGCTGGACGAACTGCCCCAGCTCATCAATGTGCTCCGTGGGGAGATGAATGTGGTGGGGCCACGCCCGGAGCGGCCCACCATCTTTGCCGACCTCCGTGAGCAGATCCCCAACTACCAGCGGCGTCAACTGACCAAGCCGGGGATCACGGGGCACGCCCAGATCAACCTGGAATACGACGGCAGCATCGACGACGTCCGCCAGAAGGTGGCCTACGACCTGGAGTACATCGAGTGCGCCGGATTTTGGGAGGACCTCAAGATCATGGCGAACACCCTCCCGGTCATGCTCTTCCGCCGGGGCTCCCGCTGAGATGACGGCGCCTGGATCGATCCCGGTGGCGTCCCCACGGACCCGCGGCACCGCCTCGGTGACCGCAGTACTGCCGTGGCTGCTGCTGGTGGTGGCCTTCGGGGTCCTCTTCTGGCGCCCCGCCATGCTGCTGGGCCGGGATTGGTGGAACGACCCGGAATCGGGGCACGGCCTCCTGCTGGCTCCCGTTTCCCTCTGGCTGGCCTGGAAGTCCGGCCTGCTGCCGGGCCGCTCGGCGGCGCCAGTCCTCGGGGCAGTGCTCCTGGTGGCGGCGGTGCTGCTCCGCGGCGCGTCGGACCTGGCCGCCGAGCTGTTCATTATGCGGATGTCGATGGTCATGGCGCTGGTCGGCCTGGTCATCTTTTACTGGGGCGTCCGCCAGGCGCTGTCGTGGTGGCTCCCCTTCACATTGGTTGCCTTGTCAGTCCCGCTGCCGGAGTTGCTCCGGAGCGCTATCGCGGTGCCACTGCAGTTCATCGCCTCCCAGATGGGGGCCGCCCTGCTCGAGTGGCGCCAGATTCCGGTCCGATTGGCCGGCAACATCATCGACATCCCCGGCCACCGGCTGTTCGTGGCGGAAGCGTGCAGCGGGCTGCGGTCGCTGACCGCCCTGCTGGCCCTCGGGGTGCTGATGGGCGGGATGTGGCTCCGCTACCCGGTGTCCCGGATTGCCCTGCTGGTCCTGGCGGTGCCGATCGCCATCGCCGTCAACGGGGTCCGGGTGTTCCTGACCGGATTCCTGGTCTATTTCGTGGACCCCGCGCTCGGCGATGGCTTCATGCACCTGACCGAGGGGTGGCTGCTGTTCCTGGTCTCCTTCCTCCTGACCGTCGGGGTTGCAGGGCTCGTCAAGTGGATCGAAACGGCCCTTCATTCACGGTGGCGGACTGATGCCTGAGTGGTCTCGCTGGATCCCCGGCGTAGTGCTGAGCCTCGGCTGTGGCCTGCTCCTGCTGTCGCGCAGCCAGGAGAGCCTGCCCCTGTCCCAGCCGCTGGGCCTCGCGGTTCCCACAGTGCTGCTCGATCTCCCCTCGGCCGACCTGACCATCAGTCCCGAGGAACAGCGGGTGGCGGGGATGACCGACTACCTGCTGCGGGTGTATGGCGCCGACTCGACCCGGTACGATTTCTCCGTCTACGTCGGCTACTATGCCGAGCAGTCGCAGGGTCGGACCATCCACTCGCCCAAGAACTGTCTGCCCGGTGCCGGCTGGGAACCGGTCAGTTCCGTGGTCCGGCCTATTCCCGGCACCAGCGACCAGGTGAACCGATACCTGCTGGCCAACAACAACGCCCGGGCCGTGGTATATTACTGGTATCAGGGGCGGGGTCGGATTGCCTGGAATGAATTTGCCGTCAAGTGGGAACTCCTGCGGGACAAGGCCCTCCACGCCAGAAGCGAGGAGGCGCTGGTCCGGATCGTGATCCCCCTCCAGCCTGGAGTTGGGGAGGAAGAGGCGGACGCACTGGCCGACCGGATCATGGTCGAATTGGCCCCGGCGGTATACCGGGCGCTCCCTCCGGGGCTGGGGACGGCCTGATATAGCTTGATATGGACGGATGCGCTTGCAGCGCGGACCCACCAGTTCTCGTAGTGGTGATGCAACACCGCTCCGTTCATTTGTTTGACAGTAAACGCTAAGCCCTTGACAGACAGCAGCTTACGATTACTGACGATGCACCGCCTTAGTGGCCTGTGTCTTGCGATCATACAATGCGTTGGCATTAGACAGGAACGCCGTGAACCAGCCGAGCTTGAGGGCATTGCTGCTGCCGGGAATGATGATCGGATGCTTCACCGTCTTCGTGAGCATCGTGAGTGACGCCCAGAGCATCTGGCCGGTGAGCATCGGCTCGGCCAATTGGCGCTTCGGCACGCTGGGGTTCATGATCGGGACGGGAGCCCTCCCGGTACTGGGAATGGGGCTGGTGGTGGTTGCCGCCGCCTTGGGTGAGTACCGGAAGGTGAGCTGGGTGGTGGGCGGAGTGGCCTTGGTGAGCGGGATGCTGGTCCTGGCAGGGATGGCGGTGTTCTTTGTCGATGCCAGGACGATCATGGCTGGCGCCGGCGGCGGGGATGCCGGAGCAATGCTCGGTGGCGCAATGCGCCGCACCCTGGCCATCGGGGCCCTGACCGGGCCGGCGTATCTGGCCTTGGGACTGGCTGGGATTCGATCGGCGCGCAGGATGCCTCAATCGGGTGATCGATCATCGTTGGTGGTAGGCAGGGCTGGTCAATAGCGCCTCGTGCGCCCCGCGGATGGCCGACCAGCACAGACCATCAATTGCCTTTGCAAGCAAGCACTTTTGAAGTTGCGTTCCCCTTTCAGGAGATCAGGACAATGCGGTCACTTCTTCGTTTTGGTGCCTCACTGGGCGTCGTTCTTGCCCTCGGAGCATCGCCGGCCCGGGCCGACTACCCGAACATGGGGGCCTATGCCTCCGCAGCAAGCTTTTTCGCCACGTCCAGCTCGGTCACCGTGACGTTCCTGTACAGCCTGGCGGCGGCAAACAACCAGCTGTACATGTTCAGCTCGGTCGGGTCCTCGGGCACCTTCCTGATCAATGTTCCGGGCTCGGCCCCGAACCCGGGAACCGGCACCCCCAGCACCTACACGATCACCGGGCTGACCGTGGGACAGCAGGTGCTGTTCGGGATCTGCACCAGCAACCCGAGCGGCAATCCGGCCAGTTGCGCCAGCCCGTGGACCGCCTACTATATGGGCCCGGCGAGCAACAACCTGGATGGCGCGCTCCACGCCGCGATCCTTCCTCCCGCGACCTGGAACGCGTTTGGTGTGGGCGCCACGGCGGCCGCCAACACCCTGGTGTTCGGCTTCGAGAACCGCAGCACGGCCGACGCCCCGCCGTCGGACTGGGACTACAATGACGTGGTGTTCTCAGTGGACGGCGTAACGGTCCCGGAGCCGGCCACGATGATCCTGCTGGCCACCGGCCTGATGGGTCTGAGCGGCGCCTCGCTCATCCGTCGCCGCCGGAACCGCAACCAGGCCTGAGCAATGTCACGGTGGGCCGGGTCCGCTCCCGGTCCCCTCGTCGCATTGGCACCAGATCCTGTGTAGTTTCAAGGGCGCCCTCGGGCGCCCTTGTTATTGTGTCCCATCCCAGGAGGAATCGCCGTGAAGGATCAGACCATCGATACTGATCCGGGCCGCTCACTGCTCACGGTGGCCTTCTACCTGGTCGGGCTGGCGCTGCTGGTGGACGGGCTGGCGCAGGCGCTGGTGGTTGGCGGTCCGGAAGCCCCGATGTGGTCGGTCCGCTGGCGCTTCGGCTTCACCGGGATCGTCTATCTGCACCTGCCGCTGAGCATCCTGGGTCTGACCATCCTTTCGCTGACGGCGGGCGTGGTCCGTCAGCGGTGGGCGCTGCTGGCCAGCTTTGCCCTTCAGGGGGTCGTGGCCATCGCCGCGCTGCTCGGCCTGTTGCTGTTCCTGCTCGATGCGACCCAGATCGGCGCGGGCGTCCCAGAGTCCCTCCGTGGCGGCTTCACCATTACGGTGGCCCAGACCGCTGTCACAGGCGGGCTGGGAACCGCACTGCTCATGGCACTGGCCTTCGGCTCCGTCAGGATGGCTCGCCACCTGAGAAGCACGCGGCGAATGGGACCTGCGGACTCGCGGAGCGGATTGGTGGTCGGGCGCGAGGGCTAGCCCAGGTCATGCGCGTCAACCTGATCTACCACGACAACGGCGCCGGCACCCCCCGCACCGCCGGCATCGTGGCCAATGTCCTGGCCCAGGCCGGGGCAATCACCACCCACTCGGTGACCCCACGGCCCTCGCTCGCCCGCTGGGCCTCGGCCGTGCTTGGCCGGGCTGTTCGGCGCCCCCACTACGACCTCAACATCTTTCTGGAACAGGTGCGCCCACGCTGGCTCCCCTCGGCCCGCCGCAATGTCCTGGTCCCCAACCAGGAATGGTTCGACCCCTCCTGGCTCCCCCACCTCCCCGCCTTTGACCTGGTACTGACCAAGACCCGATACGCCGAGCAGCGGTTCCGCGCCCTGGGAGCAACGGTCTCCTACATCGGGTTCACTTCCGAGGATCGGCGGATGCGTCCCGCGCCTCCCCCAGTTGACGGGGTGCTTCACCTGGCGGGAAGGAGCCTGCAGAAGGGCACCGACGCCATCCTTGAGGTCTGGAGCCGGCGACCAGATTGGCCAACCCTGACCGTCGTCCAGCGCCCTCCCCACCCCGGCTATCCACTCGATCACCCGGAGTTGCCCAACGTGGTCTACCGGACCGATCGAGTGCCGGACTCCGAGTTGCAGCAGCTGCAGAATGCCCACCAACTCCACCTCTGCCCCTCCCTGGCCGAGGGGTTTGGCCATACGCTGGTGGAGAGCATGAGCTGTGGGGCCGTGTTGATCACCACCGACGGCCCCCCGATGAACGAGCTGGTGCAACCGGATCGCGGAATTCTTGTCGCCGCGAAGGCTGCCGAAAGGCAAGGCGTCGGCCAGCTCTACCGGGCAGACCCTCAAGCACTCGAGGGGGCGATTGATGGCGCCCTGCGCCTCCCGGCGGAGGAGCGAGAGCGGCTGGGAGTCCATGCGCGAACCTGGTTTGAGGTGAACGACGCGGCATTCCGGAATCGATTGCGGGGTGTGCTTGGGGAGTTGGGCTAGTTACGGGAGGTCGGGAATCGGTCTCCTCATTCCGCAGGGACAACGTCAGCAGGTACGCGGCTTTCCCTAGCTCCCGGTGGAGCTTTCAGCCGATTTCCGCCGGCGGACCAACTGGATGGCGTTGGCGACGACCGACCGATGGCGCAGGCCGATGCAGGCGAGATACCCGCCTGCTCCCGCAATGATCAGGGCGACCAGTCGCGCCCACTCTGGCAGACCGGGCGGCATCAGGAAACCGACGAGCAGAGCCAATGCAAGCAGCCAGATTACCCCTTCGACCGCCCTGCGCCAGGCCCGCAGATACTCCAGAAACGGAAGGCTCAGGGCCTGCCTGACGCGCCCCAGCGGGTAGAGGGTCAGCAATGGGTAGGTAGCCAGCCACCCCAGGGCAATGCCGTTGATTCCCCAAAAATGCGCCCCGACCAGAAAGGTCGGCGGCAGGACGAGCAGCGCCAGGACCCCACTCAACATGCTGGTGCGGGTGTTCCCGGTAACATTCAGCACCTGGCTTACGGGGGATACCACCGCCTGGACCGCGGCGTAACCGATCAGGAGTCTGAGCGGGGTCACCGCCGGCATCCAGCGATCTCCGAGCAGCAGCGGTACGGCGAGGTCAGCCACCAGCAGAAATCCCACCAGCACCGGAAGGATGATCAGCGACAGCATCTCGGTGACCCGAAGGAAATGGTGCCGGAGCGCGGCACGGTCGTGCTGGATCGCGGCGAAGAACGGGCCGGTGGCAGCGGTGATGATGTTGCCCAGCTTTTCCCCGGGCAGGGAGGCAAGGTTCCACGCCACGGTATAGTAGCCCAACAGGTCCGCCCCGAAGAGACGGCCGGCTATCAGGAAGTCACTGTTGCGGTAGGCCTGCCAGGCTATCCTGCTGCCGAGGATGTGTCGAGCATATGTCAGCGGCCTGGCAAGGTGGGCCAGCCTGGGTACCGCGAGGGGTTGCCGGTGGATTGCCAGCACCCAGAGTGTGGCAACGAGTGAGCCGCCGAGGTTGCCGCCCACCAGCGCCCAGTAGCCGGTGCCGAGCCAGGCCAGCGCCAGGACCAGCACCGCGGACCCCGCTTGACGGCCAAAATCCAGCATGGCGGTGCTGCGATAGGCCAGCCGGCGGGACAGCATGGCCACCGGCACAGTCCGGATGCCTTCGAGCACAAACCCCAGGCTCAGGACCGGCACGACCAGTCGCAGGGCAGGCTCGTTGAAGAAATGCGCCAACAGGGGAGCGCTCAGCAGCGCCACGATGGCCATCACGATGCTCAGGAGGACTGCCCCCCCATTCAACTCGGCAACCTCCCGGGAGTCGAGCGCGGGAAGGGCCACGACGGCGCTTCCCAACCCGAACTCGGAGAGCACGGCAGCCACCCCGATGAATACCGTGGCCATCCCCACAATCCCGTAGTCCTCGGGGCTCAAGAGCCTGATGACGACCAGGGTCGAGAGCCAGTTGAGGATCTGCGCGGACCATCGCAGGGCACCGATCCAGGCCACGCCGCCGGCCAGGGTGCGGGCGTCGGGGAGGGCCGGCTGGGAGTTGGTCACCGGACTACCTGGCGGGGCCCTGGCTCAGCCGCATGGTCCCCGTCATTCTCGCTGGCCCCCTGCCCCAACAGGCGGCGCCTGACCAGCCCCGGCCGGAGATACAGCACCAGGAGCGCCGCCAGCCACTTGGGCCTCGGGTGCCGCGCCACCACCGCTTGCAGCTGCCGGCGTGCCTCCGCGTACTCACCGGAGAGGACCATGCCCTTGACCTGCTCGACTCGGAGCCTGCGATGCATCCGGGCCAGGCTTCGTTCACGGGCCTGTCGCTCCCGCCTCCCCAACGGCATTTCGGCGGCATCGACCAGCGCCTGGATGGCACGCTGGGCCGAGGATACCGAGTCGCCGGTCAGGCCATCGAGACGGATGCGGTGCCGCAGCAGGACGGTGCGCTGGTACCCGATCCGGGCACCCGAGAGTGCCACCCGGAGCCAGGTGTTGAAGTCTTCGGCGTGGGCCCGCCGATTCGGGAATGCACCGACCGACATGAGCACCTCCCGCCGGATGACGGTCCCCGAGGTGATCACGTTGCATCGAGCGGCAAGAAGCGCCTCGGCCGAAACAACTCCCCGCGAGGGGGCAAGCTCCATGAAGGTCCGACCTCGACGCCTCGGACCGTCAATCAGCGCGGCGTTGGCATAAACCATGTCCAGCTCCACAGATTCCAGGACGCTGAGCTGATGGTGGAGATATCCTGGCAGCCAACATCGTCCCCATCCAAAAACGCGATCCAGGTCCCCCGGGCCGCAGCCAGACCTGTGTTGCGGGCCTCGCCCGGTCCGCGGTTCTCCTGGACCAGGTAGGTCAGCCGATCCCGGTACGGTGCCAAGGCACGCTCCAGGGCCGCGGTGTCGGGGGAACCGTCGTTGATGACGATCAGTTCCCAGTTTCGAAAGGTCTGGGCCAGCACCGATCGGACCGCTTCACCGATATGTTCGGCGACATTCCATGCGGGGATGACAACGCTGACGGCGAGATTCACTGCCACAGACGCATCCGCCGCCCCACTTACCACGCTGTCCGGTCGAGGGTGGCGCGCAGCACCGGCTGCCGCCGCGGAGATCGGACGAGCCGGCGGCACACGGAAGCCCCGGGCAGAGTCGGCGGGCGCGGCCAATCGCTCCAGCGACTCCACCAGAGGGGCCAGCTGCACCTCCGTCAACAGGCTGGAGAGCTGATTCGAATCCATGCCAGCTCCCGCTGCCGCTTGCCGCGAGGCGAGCAACGCCTCCACGACGGCCTCATCGTGGCCGGGGTCCGAGTCACAGACCAGGTGATGCCCGCCCACCCCGTGGAGGAGGACGGCCGATTCCCCCTGGGCATCGACATATCCGATAATTGGCCGGCGAGTTGCCACGTAGTCATACAACTTGTTGGGAATCTGGGTCGGCTGGGCCTGAGCCAGCAGCAGGAGCGCGTCCGCCTGGGCCATCATCTTGCGGCACTCCTCGATCGGCCGCTGGCCGAGGATCTCGACACAATCTCCAATCCCGAGGGCATCTGCCATCTGTGCCACAGACTGGCCTTCAAACTCCCCCCCCGACGACCCCATGAAGCGGATCCGCACCCCAGCCGGCCCGAACCGACCGGCCCGGACCCCGGCGGCCACCGCGCGAAGAAACGGCCGCGGATCCCGGCCCAGGTAAAGGACTCCGGCATGGAGGACTTCCAGCGGGCCGTCGGTGGGGCGAGGGGACTCCGGCAGGAGCGCCGGAATGCCATTCATCGCCACGAGGGTACCCCCAGGTTTTCCGAGCGCAAGCCGCTTCCGGTCCAAGGCGAGCCCGGCACTGGGAGTCACCGCGACAATCAGGTCACACTGCCGCAGGACCTGGTCCTCCAGTCGCTGCTCCAGCCAGTCGACAACGGCAGACCTGGCGGGGGCCTGACTGCTGCGGGGCAGCCAGGGGTCGCGGAACTCGGCCACCCAGGGGACTCCGAGGAGACGAGAGAGCAGGACCCCGATCAGGTGATCGGAAAATGGGGGAGCGGTGGTCATCAGCAGGTCGAATCGGTCGCCACGATGGTGGTCCAGCGCGGCAAGGACTGCGGCAGGGATGAAGCCCTGAGAATCATCCGGCAACAGTCCGAGGGAGAGCACCCACCTGCGGACCCGCCCCAGGATCGTTTCCCGCGCGTCTACTGATCGGTTGCCGGGCGCGCCAGCAGTGGCCCGCCCCCCGCCCCGGAATGGGTTGAGCCGGGCCAGAATCCGGATCGGATTCTCCCGGGCCGTGACGGTCAAGACCCGGATCCCCTCCCCATCCATCGGGGGCCGACCCGCGGCGGCGTAGGCCGCCGACCGGATGACCGTTGCCCGGTGGCCGGCGCGAATCAGCGCCCGCACCACCGCCCCAGGCCGAATGCTCCCCACGTAGGCACTGGGGGGAAACGACTCGGCAATGAGAAGGACGTGCAGGCTTCTCACCCGGGTCGGGAACGGAGCGCGCAGCGCAAGACTAATGCGGACCTGGAAGGTCGCCGCGCCACACTCGCCTTTCCAGGCAGGATTTCCGGGCGGCGGGCACTTGGGTCACGTGAGACCACGGGCAAGCCGGGGAGCGGGGCGGCCAGGCGCCGCCGTTCGGGATACCGACTGGGGTATACCCATGAGGAGGGTCGAGTAGTGCACGATCAACGTCATCATGAAGTAGAGCTGCGGTTCCCGATGCAATCCGCCGAATACACCAGCAATCAGGAAGCCGGTCAATCCGGCGCGCAGCGCAACCAACGCCTGGCGGTCGGCATCGGTGCCAGCAATGGCCTTCAGGCGTCGTTCGGCACGAAGACTCGCCGCAATTGCACTGATGAGCATCCCGAGGAATATGGCCATCCCCACCGCACCCGTTTCCGCAGCTACCGTAAGGAACATGCTGTGGGAGTCTCGCTCCCCGCGCGCCAATCCCACGCTACCATCCCGTCCCCCCATGCGCCGGACCATGAGGGCGTTTTCCTTGGGGTAGACGCCCAGCCCCACCCCACCGACGGGGTGCTCGCCAATGATCTCGAAGGCAACCTGCCAGATGGTCCACCGCTGCTCGGCCGAAGACTCCTCGTCAGCGTCGGCAATGGTCGCCGTGGAAGTCAGGTTCTCCATGCCCCGAATCCGTTGCCACACCCCTTCAGGAGCGGTCATGAGGATCAGTCCGGCGGCGGCTACCCCTACCGCCAGGACCTTGAGTTTGGCCCGCTCCCCCGCGAAGACGAGCAGGATGAAGACCGCCAATCCCAGCAGGCCACCACGGGACTGGGTGGCGAACATGATCATCGGCAGGATGAATACCCCGGCCAGCGCGCTCCAGCGCACCCACCGAGCGGGGGCGATCCGGAGCACCGCCACGGAGAGCGCCAGCAACAGCAGGGTATAGGCCGCCATGTCATTGGGATTTTCGAAGGCAAAGTTCCAGGCGTAGCGGCCTTGGATGCCATACCCGAAGAGGATATTGAAGAGCGTGCCGCGAACCGGGTAGAGTGCGAACATCCCCAGCCAGGTAATGGCAAAGGCCAGCAGCTGTGCCGGGGCCCGAATGGCATTGACCGCCACGAATACAATCAACCAGACCTTTGAGAATTCGACCCAGACGGGCCAGACCTCTGACGGAAAGTTGGACCAGGCCATGGTAAGGAGGCCCCAGAGGAGCCAGGCGCCGAACCATTGCAGGAACGGCGGCGTTCGCAGCGCCCGGCCCTCGAAGAACAGGCCAACCAAGGCAAGGCCGACCGCATAGCCGGCAATCGGCAGCTTGTAGCTGTGGATGACGAAGAGGTAGGTGGCGATACCGATGAGCGGAGTCGTAAACACCTTCTGGCGCACAACCCCACCCGCGCCCCGTGCTCGAGAGGGTAAGATCGGGGTAGGACTGCCGGAATAGGCCGAAATGTCTGGCGGCATGACAGCCACTCCACGGGATTGGCGGGCTCCGGGGCAAGCCGGCCTGAAGCTTTAGATAATAACAGGGTTTTTGCAAGAATTGGACCATTCACTCTTGAAGCTTGTGTGGGCGTAGTCCTTGCTGCCATGGGTTGGTTACCTTTCGTCCATTGCCACCTTTACCCAAGGCCGCCCAGACCTTGTTCAACCCCCTTCCAAGGCTTTACCACTGGTACCGGAGGCTCCACCCGCGACACCGCCGGGCGGCGGTTCTGGCCGCAGCCTCAGAACAATTTCGCCA
>JAWXBA010000155.1:0-4929 GCA_034439775.1 Gemmatimonadota bacterium
GAGCGCCTCCGCCGCACACGCCTGACCGTTCATCTGTCTGCCGACGCCCCGCCCGGGCGCCTCAACGCCAGCCTGAGCCTCCGCCACAACGACCCGCGCCGCGAGGGCGCACAGGTCGTCATCACCGGCGAGGTCGTGGGCGATGTCGCCGTCCTGCCCCAGCGCCTGGCCATCGGCCTCCAGCCGGCCGAGACCATGTTCGAGCGCCGCTTCCAGGTTCTCTCCCGCTCGGGCGTCGGCTTCCGCATCGAGCAGGTCGAGCAGATTTCCAACCTTCCCGACACCCACAAGTTCAACATCCAGTGGGACGCCATCACCGGCGGGCCCAATCAGGGCTACATCGTCACCCTCCGCGGTAAGTTCCCCGCCACGCTCAGCCAGGTCCAGGGCGAGTTCCGCGTCCACACCACCCTCGAAACCGAGGCTCTCATCTCCGTCCCCTTCTTCGGCCACGTCCAGGGAGTGCGGTAACCCGTGGCCGTCGGCAGACCCGGCGCCCAACCCGGGACCCAACCCGGTGCCCAACCCGGTGCTCGGCGCGGCGCGGCCGCGGGCGTCATCGCCAAGGCGCTGACCCTCCTCCTGCTGGGCGTGGGCGTCGGGGCGTATCACTCCATCCGTACTCCCATCACGCTGCGGATGACTCAGGTTGAGCCAACAACGGTTCCATTGCCCACGTCGGGATCCGGCAGCAGCGTGGGTGCCCCCGCGGGCGAGCCCCCGGCTGGTGAGGCGAACGCCCAAGCCCCGCCCACGGTGGCTGGCGGGACCGAAGCGACCCCATCGGGCGGCGCGGACCCTGGCCCCGGCGGTACCGCATCACTGGTCCTTGGTGAGTACATCGATCTCGACACCGCGCGCCAACTTTGGGAGCACCAGCTCGCCGAGTTCATCGATGCCCGCCACCTGGACGAATACGTGTCCGGCCACATCACCCGAGCGCAATGGTCGGACCCACGCACCGTCCGCTCGACCTATCCCGAGTGGGCCAACTACATGGACCCGGAGTCATCGATCATCGTGATCTACTGCGAGGGCGGCACATGCGACGCCTCCCAGATCGCCGGGCAGCAGCTGCAGGCCTACGGGTTCAAGCGCGTCCACATCATGCGGGAGGGTTTCCTGGCCTGGAAGGCCGCGGGCCTCGCGGTCAGCGTCGGACAGCCGGGCGCGGATGAACCAGCCGAGCCCGAGCACGCCGGGCAGGGAGGCTGACGTGCGTCAAATTGAGCGAGTGATCCTGCTCGTGCTGCGCCTGGCCTTGGGCGGCGTCTTCCTCTGGGCGGCGTACGTCAAACTCTGGCCCCCGGCCAGCGGGCCGCAAGCCTTTGCCGATTCCATCAAGGGCTTCAAACTGCTGCCGCCCGAGGGCGACCACCTGGTCACGCTGGCGACCTTCGCGGTGCCCTGGGTCGAGGGACTGGCGGGCGCGGTGCTGGTGCTCGGGTTGTGGAGCCGGGCGGCGGCCCTGGTGCTTCTGCTCAACCTGCTGGCCTTCATCGCGGCCATCGTCTGGGTCCTGGAGCGGGGGATCAGCACAAAGTGCGGGTGCTTCGGCAAGTTCTCGCCCTTCTGCCCGGAGCAGATCACGACCTGCAACATCGTGCAAAACGCGGTCCTCGGGGGCGTGGCGCTGGTGATCGTGCTGCGCGGAGGCGGGCTGCTGTCGCTGGATCGGGAGACCTCACGGCGTGCGCGACGCGCGAGCAAGCGGGATGGCGAGCTGGCGGTGCTTGAGGCGAAGTGAGCCTGTCTCGGCTGGCCGGCGGGCCACGCAGAACTCTCGCGGCACCCGACAGGCTTGAGGCGGGGGACGCCGCAACGTGTTCAGCGTGAGTTGGCCGAGGCCGGCGCCCATCGCAGGCACTGACTTACTGAAGCTGCCGGGAGAGCGGCTTGCGATCTGGTCGCTCGTGCGTCCCGTTCGCTTGGGTTCGGCAAAAACCACAACGCCCACGGTGAGGCACCGTGGGCGTTGGCGAAAGCAAACAGTCGGGAGGTCTTGGGTCCGCGTTGCCGCGGACGTATCCAATCTTGCTGAAACCACCGAGCGACCAACTTGGTTCATGGCTGCGTGAACAGCCGTGATGGGTTGATCGAGGGCGGAGTCGGCGGGAGAGTGGACGAGAGTGCGCTCACGAACCAGTTCCAGATCGCTCTGGAGGTCTGGTCTAAGGAAATCCCTTAGAAAGGAGGTGATCCAGCCGCAGGTTCTCCTACGGCTACCTTGTTACGACTTCGTCCCAGTCACCCGTCTTGCCGTAGGCACCACTGAGGCGTGGTGACTTCGGGCACTCCGGGCTCCCATGACGTGACGGGCGGTGTGTACAAGGCTCAGGAACGTATTCACCGGAGCGTAGCTGATCTCCGATTACTAGCGATTCCGACTTCATGCAGGCGAGTTGCAGCCTGCAATCCGAACTGGGGCGCGTTTTTTGCGATTTCCTCCACCTCGCGGTCTTGGGTCGCTTTGTGCGCGCCATTGTAGCACGTTTGCATCCCTGGATGTAAGGGCCATGAGGACTTGACGTCATCCCCACCTTCCTCCGGTTTGACACCGGCAGTCTCGCTAGAGTCCTCGGCATTACCCGTTAGTAACTAACGACAGGGGTTGCGCTCGTTAAGGGACTTAACCCGACACTTCACAGCACGAGCTGACGACAGCCATGCAGCACCTGTGCACGTTCCACCCTTGCGGGTGTGGCTCGGCTTTCACCGAGTTAATCCGTGCATGTCAAACCCAGGTAAGGTTCTTCGCGTTGCCTCGAATTAAGCAACATGCTCCACCGCTTGTGTGAGCCCCCGTCAATTTCTTTGAGTTTTAGTCTTGCGACCGTACTCCCCAGGCGGCACACTTAATGGTTTTCCTGCGACCAGAGGGGCGTGAGAGCCTCTCCGATCTAGTGTGCATCGTTTACGGCGTGGACTACCAGGGTATCTAATCCTGTTTGCTCCCCACGCTTTCGTGCATGAGCGTCAGAAAAGGCCCAGCCGACTGTCTTCACCATTGGCGTTCCGAACGATATCTACGCATTTCACCGCTCCACCGTTCGTTCCGTCGGCCCCTACCTCTCTCAAGACCCGCAGTCCACCCCGCAGTTCCCCGGTTGAGCCGGGGGATTTCACGAAATGCTTGCGGACCCGCCTGCGCACCCTTTAAGCCCAGTAATTCCGATTAACGCTCGCACCACTCGTATTACCGCGGCTGCTGGCACGAGTTTAGCCGGTGCTTCCTCTGGGGGCGGTCAGTGTTCCTGCCCCCTGACAGTGGTTTACACAGCGAAGCTGCTTCATCCCACACGCGGCATTGCTCCGTCAGGCTTTCGCCCATTGCGGAAGATTCGTCGCTGCAGCCTCCCGTAGGAGTCCGGGCAGTGTCTCAGTCCCGATGCGGCGGGTCGTGCTCTCACACCCGCTACCCGTCTTCGGCTTGGTGGGCCGTTACCCCACCAACTACCTGATAGGACGATCGCCGATCCCAAGGTGCATTGCTGCTTTTCTCCGTAGAGCACATCAAGTATTACCCGCAGTTTCCCACGGCTATCCCTGACCTCGGGGCACGTTCGATCGTATTCCTCGCCCTTCCGCCACTGGTCTTGCGACCCGTTCGACTTGCATGCTTTAACCATGCCGCCAGCGTTCAATCTGAGCCAGAATCAAACTCTTCAGTTGAGGTTCATTGTCCGCTTTGGCCCCTTGCGGAACCGCAGCGGTTTCATTCAACCCGGTTTGACCTGGAACCCCATCCTTGCGGATGAGGTCGGTCGGCCAGCACCCCCACTGCCCTCGGTTTGACCCGAAGACAACGGCTGCACTGACCTGCCATCCACAACTTCCGTCGAGGATGGCTCCAACATTCCTTAGTATGGCCTGACCTCCGCCTTTCGGCTTCGATCAGGCCGGGCTCTGCTCGCGCCCTCAAGAACCGCCTTGCGGCGAGCTTGAAGGTCGAGCTAAAACTTTTTACGCTGTCGCACGAGAATGTTGGTCCACCATCGTGCTGTGAACACGTGGTGGGCCATTTTGGGATGGATCGACTGACCCGGCTAGGTCGCGGCGTACACCGCTGTCGATCCGTCACACTCTCGTGACTCTCCCGACTGTTCACATGTCAAAGATTGGTGCGAAACCCAAGGCATCACGCCCTGAATCCCGCGGCGGGAGTTCGTCCCTTCTTGATCTCTCAAGTCGGCGCGATGCCCGCGTGCCCCGTTGCTGGTGAGCGACGTGGCAGGGGAGATGGTACCCCCGCCCGGGTTTGAGTCAAGCATCCCGCCCATCTTCTCGTCGAATCTGGTGGCGTCCGGGCTGGCAACTCCAGTTTTTTCAGGCGATTAGACTTTCGTCACCTTCGCGCGAATCCTGCTCGCCTTCAGAGTTCGTCCCACGCAGCGGCCGTCGTTCGTTCGGCGTGACCACCGCGAGAGTGGCGACCCAGACCTGGTTCGCGCCGAGTCTACCCCCCAGCCGGCGTTCACGGGCTTGGATTGCACGACAGGCCGCTCTGAGCGTGGCGCCGGTGGTCCGGACGTCGTCCAGGACGATCAGCGCGGCATACCCGGCCACGGGTTCCCCCGATCGGGGGAGGAAGGAGCCTCGCGCGTTGGCCTCCCGCCCGGATTCGGGGAGAGACGCCTGCGCGGGTCGGTGGCGCCGGCGCAGGGGGCGGCGAATCTGACTGGCAGTGACGGCCCGGACACCCCGGGCGATGGCGAGGGTGTGGTCCAGACCTCGGGTCCAGCGGCGTTGGAGGGACATGGGGATGGGGAGGAGGGCGGCGTCGGCCGGGTTGAGGTCGGCGGCGCGGAGGTGTCGGGCGAGGGTGTGGCCGAGCTGGATGCCCAGGTCGAAGGCGAGACGGCGGGAGCGCGCGTACTTGGCTTCGAGGATGGCGGTGCGGAGGGGGCCGGTCCATGCACCGAGGCGGAC
>JAWXBA010000156.1:0-3364 GCA_034439775.1 Gemmatimonadota bacterium
GGGGGGGGAGTTAGCGTCGTAGACTGAAGGCAGGCTCGCCCTTAGCGGTACTGTCCACGCCGAAGGGAGGAACCGGTCGTCCTGCGCGCGGACGCCGATTCCTCCCTTGACTGGTTCGATCCCTGGTGCTCGAGCGTAGTGGTGCCGCCAGGGTCTCTCCCCTCCATGCCATCAGATCCTCCTTTCACAGCGTACTGCAGACTTCTACCTGCTCACCTCGGCATTCTCACGCCGCAGCAGCTTCGCCATCGGGTGGCGCAGTTTTCCGGCGGCTGCTCCGCATGTCTGCGGCCGACTCCCAGGCGCGCAGGGTAGCCAGGTCGCCCCGATAGTGGTGGGTGATCAGCCCGTTCCACTGGAGAGCGCATTGCAGCAGGTCGGTGGCCGAGTCGGAGGGGAGTGTCCGGGCAGCGGGGCTCGAGGTGGTGGAGCGGGTGCCGATGTTCGTGGTGATGAACTATCCGGCCGACACCAAGGGCCGCTGGCCCAAGTGGCTCTGGACGGCGATGGTGGCCCCGGCAATGCTGGCGGAACCGCTGGGGTGGCTGCTGGGGGCGGTGCTCTATCCGGTGGAGTGGGTGCTCAACCGGGTGGTGCGGGAGAGTCCGAGTGTGGAGTTGATGGTGGTGCGGAAGGCGGGGAATGGGGAGTAGGGACCTGACGTCCCCCCTGAAAAGTTGGGCAGTTCTAAACTAGGGTAGATTCGGGTCTGCGGTCCTCACCAGGAGGAGCCGGATCATGAAGCGCTCGAAGTATTCCGAAGAGCAGGTGGCCTTCGCCCTGCGCCAGGTCGAGGGCGGGACTCCCGCCGGCGATGTAACCCGGCAGCTGGGCGTGAGTGAGGCCGCCATCTACCTGAGGAAGAAGAAATATGCCCATCTGGGTGTGAGCGAGCTCCGCCGCCTGCGCCAGGTCGAGGATGAGAATCACCGGCTCAAGCAGTTGGTGGCGGACCTGACCCTCGACAAGCATATGCTGAGCGAGGCCCTGCGAAAAAAGAGCTGAGGCCGAGCCGCCGCCGGGAGCTGGCAGAGTGGCTGCGCTCCACCTTCCAAGTCAGTGTGGTGCGGGCGTGTCGTCTGGCCCAGCTAAGCCGGACGGCATGGTACCGCCGCCCGCAGCGGGATCCCCAGGAGGCGCGGCGGGCCCGGATCCGCGAAATCGCCGTGACCCGCCCCCGGTTCGGCTTCCAGCGCATACACGTCCTGCTGCCTCGCGAGGGGTGGCTGGTGAATCTCAAGCGAGTCCGACGCCTGTACCGCTTGGAGGGTCTGCAAGTGCGGTCTCGGGTGCGGCGGCGGAAACACATGGCGCTCCATCGGGGGCCGGCGCCGGCCCCGGTGGGGCCGCAGGATCGCTGGAGCATGGATTTCGTGCACGACCAGTTGGCCGATGGACGGCCGTTTCGCGTGCTGACGGTCGTCGATCAGTGGAGTCGACTCAGTCCATTGCTGAGGCCTGGGTTTTCGATTCGGGGCCAGGACGTGGCCGACGCTTTGGAGGCGGTCGCGATCCGCACCCCGCTCCCGCGGTCGATCACGGTGGATCATGGCACCGAGTTCATGTCGCGGGCGCTGGAGGACTGGGCGTATCGGCGCGGGGTCCAGCTGGATTTCACCCGGCCGGGCAAGCCCACGGACAACAGCCACATCGAGTCGTTCAACGGGCGACTCCGGGACGAATGTTTGAATGTGCAGCAGTTCGCGTCGCTGGCCGATGCGCAAAACAAGCTCGAGACCTGGCGACAGGATTACAATGCAGTGCGGCCCCATAGCTCCCTCGGGCACCTGACCCCCGAGGAGTACGTCCAGATTGGTCGGGAATCACGGACCCCGGAGCCGAGTCTTTCCAGTTAAGAACTGTGTCCAAACGGGACCAACGTCAGAGCCGCTGTGGTGTCCGCTGGGCCCGCTGCTCCACCGGGTGGTAAGAGAGAGCCCGGTGTGGAGTTGAGGGTGGTGGGGAAGGCAGGAAATGGTACTGGGAGCATCGGGTGGGGCGCGCCTCCCACCTACACTGGACACAGCTCACCTCTTCTCCCACACTAGAACAAACGGCCCCTCGACCCCACCCATCCGTCCTGATTGCCCTGGCAAGTTACGGGGGGGGGCAATGCGACGGCCGAAACCGGAACAGAACGCGCCGACCAGGGTGGCCACGGTCCCCGTAACATCAGTGCAGATGTTTGAACCAAACTCCACTAGTTCGATCTCATCGGCACGCCACGAGCACAGGCTGTGGACAGGCATATTACGGTACACCGTAGTCCCGTTGACGATCAAGGTGATGGTTCCGTTTGGGCCACCAATAGTGCTACGGAGCTGCGGAAGGTCGCACACATCGATCGAGCCGCGTTTGGAGAGATCGTCACGCATCACTCGATCCATGCGCAACCCGAATGAGAGCCTCTTGCCCAGGTCCTCCAGCGCTCTCCCATCAGCGCGAGAGGATACCACACTCGATGGGAGCAGGTTGATCGCAAGTTCTTTTCCTTCGTTTCGGCCAAGTAGGACCGCGATCCGACGCTCCGAGAATTGAGGTAGCGTGATGCGGACAAGGTAAGATCCTTGGCGAAGGTTGGGGAATGCGAACCGTCCGCCGCTGTCCGCCTGAATCTCTCCACCTCCAGGTCCGAGCACCTGAATCCACGCACCAACTGCTGCGCGCTCACCGACCAATGCTACCGTCCCGTAAATACCTTGGCGCTGTCCTGAGACAGAAATGGTCGGGAGAATGGTAACCGCCGCGCTGAGGTGGAACGTGAGGTCAGTCAGTCCGGCAACGGGCACGTCTATGACCGAACGGACGGGGACGAGACCAATTCCCCGAACGGTGAGCGTGTTGCGACCAGGAGTCACACTGTCCACCAGAAACGCCCCCGAGGCAGTGGTTCGGCCGCTGCGCCGCCCGATGAGAACCTCCGCCCCGGTGATGGGCACGCCGGAAGTGTCGCGCACCGAGCCAGATACTGTGGTGGTTGGCGCCTGCGCAGCCGCAATTACACAGTGGCCCGACAGGAGCACGACTAAGACAAGAAGCTGGCACGCCGAACCGACGCTACTCAACTCGATAGCCCTGTACTGCGAAGCCTGAACGATACATTCTGAAGTCCATCGAGCGACCTTTCGCGAGACGCACGGTCCACCTCCCCCCGAGTCGTGATCAGCGAGCCCCACCGATTAGCCTTCTTTAGCCGTCCGGCAATCGCACCTGGGCAATTCGATGACGTCTGGCAGGCTGAAACCCTACACAATCTGGCAGATGATCGCACGATCCAAGCCAGCTGATCCAATGGGCGGAAGACTTGGGTCACAGCTACGCGTTGCGTTGGGCACATCTCAACATGCGTGGATGCAGTGGATAC
>JAWXBA010000157.1:0-12259 GCA_034439775.1 Gemmatimonadota bacterium
CGCCACCGCGCGCGCCGCCGAGCGGATCCGGGCCCGCCGCGCCGCCGAAACCCTGATGCGCATGGGGATGGCGCGCCAGGGTGTCGCCTGGCTGGGCAGCCAAGCCCCGATGCGCGAGATTGCGCGTCAGGTGGAGGTCCTCTCCCAGACTGACCGCACCACCGTGCTGCTCCAGGGCGAGCAGGGGGTGGGGAAGGGCTATGTGGCCCGGCTGCTGCACGACTTGAGCCCCCGGGCTTCGGCGGCGTTCTTCCAGTGCCGCTGTGCCGGGCTCAGCCCCACGGCGCTCGACTCCCTCCTCTTCGGGCACGAGAAGGGGGCGTTCCCCGAGGCCACCGCGCGCCGGCAGGGGCTGCTCGAACTCGGCGACGGGGGCACCCTCTACCTGCAGGATGTGGCCGACCTTCCGCTGGAGCTGCAGCCCAAGTTGCTGCGCTACCTCGAGGGTCGGATCTTCCGACGGATGGGCGGGACCCGCGACCTCCAGGCCGACACCCGCATGATCGTGGCCACCGACCGGGCGCTGCCGCAGGAAGTGGAGGCCGAACGCCTCCGCGAGGACCTTTATTTCCGGATCAGCGGGGTCACGCTGACCCTGCCGCCGCTGCGCGATCGCGCGGCCGAGGATCGCGATGCGATGGTGCTCAGGGTGCACGAGGACCTGCTGCGCCAAGTGCCGGGCAGCGCGCCCTCGCTCTCCACCGATGTGCGCGAGCGGTTGCTGGCGTATCCGTGGCCCGGGAACATTCGCGAGTTGCGGCAGGTGCTCGATCGGGCCCTGCTCCTGGGCCGTGGCCAGCCGATGCTCCAGGTCGAGCACCTGCCTGGCGAATTGCGCGCCCGCCCCGGCCCCGGCGACCGGCGGCACACCCCGATGACGCTGGATGAGATGGAACACCTGCAGATCGAGCGCGCCCTCCGGTATCACGCCGGCAATCGGACCCGGGCGTCGAAGGAACTCGGAATTTCGCGCGCCACCCTGATCAACAAGATCAAGCTCTACGGCCTGACCGACTGAGGAGGACGCCATGGCTGGGAAGCAGAAGCCCCTGGTAAGCGAGGTGATGGAGTGTCGTGCCTGCGGGGAGGAAGATCGGGCGTCCGAGGGGTATCCGTGTCAGGGGTGCGGCACTTTCATCTGTCTGATCTGCACCTTTCGCGACGTGGTACTCTGCCGCGAGTGCGCCGCGAAGCGTCCGAGCGGAATCTACCGGCGAATGCCCGGCGCATGACGGCTGCCATTGGCCGGGCCGCCATTGCCCCGGTGCTGGAAGGTCCCGACCCCCGTTCTGCCCTGGCCAGCCAGCTGCTGGCGGGGGAAGCTGCGCAGGTCACCGAGGAATTGGGGGCCTGGCGGCACCTGGTTCTGACCGGAGGCACGGCGTCCGGCTGGGTCCACTCCGGCTATCTGGTGGAGACTTCCGAAGGAGAGGCCAGGGCGTGGCAGAGCCGGGCGGCCTGGAGCTCGGGGGTGTTGATCCAGGAGGGCACGGTCCGGCGGTGGATGCCATTGCGGGGCCGACTCGCCCTTGCGGATGGTGACGTGGAGCTCCCGGGTGGTGGCATGGCGCGAATCATTCACGGTGAGGTCCGACCGCTGGCCCGGGTGCAGAGCGAGGCCCGGCGGGTCCCCCCCGAGGAATGGGCCCTGGGACATTTTGCCGGTGCGCCCTACCTGTGGGGTGGGATCACCCCCGGCGGGGTGGATTGCTCCGGCCTGGTCCAGACCACCTTCTTGGCACGCGGGATCGACCTCCCGCGCAACGCCGCCCGGCAGTCGGCGCTGGGGACCGAGGTGCCACGGCACGCCATGCGGGCCGGGGACCTGATCTTCTTTCACGGCGAGACCGGGAGTGCGGTGGAGCATGTCGCCTTTGCCGGGTCGGATGCCACCGTGATCCATGCCAGCCTGGCGGCCGGAGGGGTGGTGCGGGAATCGTGGCTGCCGGGAGCGCCCGCCGCAGCGCTGATGGAGCGGGTGGTTGCCCTGCGCCGGATCCACGAAGCGTCGGGGGGGGCCACCGGATGATCCGGCGCCTCGTCCTCTTCGACATCGATGGCACCCTGCTCCACAGCGGTGGGGCCGGCCGGCGGGCCATCATGGCCGCCATGGCTGGCATGCTGCCCTCGTCAGCGGGCACCACCGCGGTGCGGTTTGACGGCAAGACCGACCCCCAGATCGTGACCGAACTGTTGGCGGTCGGGGGTGATCCTGAACCTGGCAACCCCGATCGCATCGCCGAAGTACTCGATCGGTATGTGGCGTTGCTGGAACGCGAGCTGCACAACGGAGGCCCCTCATCGGAGGTACTGCCCGGCATTCCCTCGCTCCTCGACGCCCTCGAGGGGCAGGCGAGCGTGCTGCTCGGGCTGCTGACCGGCAATGTGGCGCTGGGGGCAGAACTGAAGCTCCGCGCGGCGGGCATTGCGCCGACGCGGTTCCGGGTTGGCGCCTTCGGATCCGACAGCCACGAGCGCCCCGCCTTGCCTCCGATTGCCGCGAGCCGCGCCACCAGTCATTTCGGAAGGATCCCGGCAGGGCCCGAGGTGGTCATCATCGGCGACACACCCGCCGATGTCACTTGCGGGGTGGCGATCGGCGCCCGGGCAATTGCGGTGGCGACCGGAGGGTACACCCTCGATGAGTTGTCCGCGTTCAGTCCCTGGCGGGCGTACGCCGACTTGACCGACACCGCGGCGGTGGTCGACGCCATCCTTGGCGATGCCTGAGGCGACCAGTTCCGGCGCCGAGTTCGGGCCTTGGCTTGGGGTGGTGGCCAGCCCGAAGCATCGGCCGGCCCCCGGGCGGGTCAACCTGGACTCGGCCCGCCTGGCGCTGGTCCAGCGGTTCCTGGAGGCGGCCCATGCGCCCGCGCCTGATTGGATGGCGGCGTGGGATCCCGTGATCGATTCCGTGTCCCAGCAGGTGGTCGATCAGGTCCGGGCCGGTGCCACCGCCGCGGTCCGCGCCTCGCTGGCCCCGGAACGGGTGGTCCGCACCGCCCTGCCCGACGAGGATGACCTGCGGATACTTCGCGCCCAGATTGGCAGCGCTGGTATTCCATTGGAACAGGCGGCCGCCGGGAGCATGGCCCACTCCTTTGCCACCATTGGCGGGGCGGTGGAAGAGTCCTGGCTGGCGCTCGAGACGATGGTGGCGGCCGTGATCGAGGAGTGGCGGCCGCGCATTGCCGCCGTGGCCGCGTGGCGTCGTCCGACGACCGGCCTGTGGATCGGCACCGGGGTTGGCGCGACCGCGGCCATCGGGGTCGGGTTGGTCATCGGCGGATACCTGCCGGCGCCGGCGTGGCTTGAGCCGGTGATCTCCTGGTGGTGGAGCCTGCCATGGCCTTGATCGGGGTGGGAATCGACCTGGTGGAAATCGTTCGTGCCGAGCGAATGCTGGCGCGCCGGGAGGAGCAGGCACTGGAGAGGCTGCTGACCCCGGGGGAGCGCGCCTACGTCGAGGCTCGGCACCAGCCGGCGCGTCATTTTGCGGCCAGGCTCGCGGCCAAGGAGGCGGTGTACAAGGCCCTCCAATCGCTCCAGGGTGCGCGGGCGATTGGCTGGCGGGAAATCGAAGTGATTTCCGGCGAGGAGGGCCGTCCCCATATGACACTGCACGGCCTCGCCCTCGAATTGGCGAATACCGTGGGTGGCATCCAGCTGCATGTCTCCCTGACCCACACCGACCAGACTGCTGGCGCGGTGGTCATCGCAGAGACCCAACCCGATCCCGCCTGAGTGCTTCGATCGCTCCAGCTCTCCTTTCCGCCCTGTCCGCCTGGTTCGCACCCCCCTCTAGCAATTCCGACTTCGCTGACCTACAATTGAATGTCCTCAGCCAAAGTTAGTTGAGACTCATTCTCATGTACATAATGATCCACTTCTTGGCGCTCCTGGCCATCGGCTCCGCCCCTGCCTTGGCACAGGATCCAGCCCCGACTGCTCGGCGCGTGGCTTCCACCATGACCCTCGCGGCACAGGAGTATCGGCTTGGCGTCGCGAATGGTCAGATCGTCCTGGCGCCCGAGGTGGAAGAGGCGGTGCTGTTCCTCCAGGAGGCCCGCCGTACTGCCGGTTTGCTGCCCGCGATCGCCGGCCAGCCGATCATTGATGGCATCGCCGAGCTGCTGGTCCAGCTTGAAGCGGTGGCTCCGCCTGAGGCTGTCTCGGCACGAGTGACCCAGCTGCTCGACCAACTGGCGAGCACCCTCGGGATTTCGCTGGAGGATGTGCCCGCCCAGCCTCCCCTGTTGCCGCGGGGCGCCGATATCTACCAGCGGGAGTGCGCCAGCTGTCACGGTCGTGCCGGCCGAGGCGATGGACCGGCCGCAGGCGGCCTCCGTCCAGGGCCGACCAACCTGACCGAGTTCGATGCCCTGCGCGGTACCTCACCCCTCGATTTCTATCGCCGCATCAGCAGCGGGACCCCGGGCACGGCGATGCCCGCCTACGAGGGTAGCCTGTCGAGCGAGGACCGTTGGGCGGTGGCGCTCTACGCTTCGGTGCTCCGTCTGCCAGGATCGGTGGGCACGGTGCCGCCGGCGCTGCAGCAGTTCCCCGCCACGGCGCGCCTGAGCGATGACGAACTGCTGGCCGCCCTTGGCCCCAGCGGCACCGCCGAGCGGCTGGCCGCGATCCGCATGGTGCAATTGTCGGCTGGGGCGGACCGAGTGGGCGCTGTCTTTGCCACGGTGCGCAGGCAGCTCGACTCGGCCTATGCCCTTTCCGGACGGGGGGAGACCGAGGCGGCCCGGCAGTTTGCGTTTGACGCCTATCTGACCTTTGAGCAGGTGGAGCGCGAGGTTCGCGCCCGGGAACCCGACCTGGCCACCCGGCTCGAGGCGGCCTTTGCGGACTTGAGGGGTGCCGTCGCGTTGCCGGTTGGCGCCAGCGAGGTCCGCGCGGTTCGCGGGCGGCTGTCCGCTGGCCTCGAGGACGCGCAGCGCGCCATCGGTGACGTCAGCTCACCGTTCAACCTGTTCGTCCAATCGTTCGTGCTCATGCTCCGGGAGGGGCTGGAAGCGATCCTGATCCTTGGTGCGATCCTGGCGTTCCTGACCAAGACTGGTGCTGCCAAGCGCCGCCGCGAAATCCATTACGGCGCGCTCGGCGCCCTGGCCGCGAGCCTGGTAACGGCGGTGCTGATCGAGACCGTCTTCCGGATCTCGCCCGCCCATCAGGAGTTGCTGGAGGGGTTCACAATGGTCGCCGCCACGGCGATGCTCTTCTACGTGAGCTACTGGTTGCTGTCCAAGGTGGAGGGTGCTCGCTGGAACGCCTTCGTGCGGGGCCAGGTGCGCGACGCGCTGACCAGCGGGTCGGCCTTTGCGCTGGTGTCGGTGGCGTTCCTGGCGGTGTACCGGGAGGGCTTTGAGACGGTCCTCTTCTACAAGGCGCTCTGGCTGTCCGGCGGTGGGGTCGAGAGCCTGGTCCCGATCGTGGGCGGCGGCCTGATCGCCTCGCTGGTCCTGGTCATCGTCTATATCGCCATCAATCGCTTTGGCGTTCGTCTGCCGTTGCGGCCACTGTTTGCGGTGACGAGTGCGTTCCTGTACTACATGGCCTTCGTCTTTGCCGGCAAGGCCGTGGCCGAACTGCAGGAAGGCGGCCTGATCGGCACGACCGTGGTTGGTGGGGCACCACGGCTCCCGGCCCTCGGGATCTATCCGACCATGGAGACGCTCCTGGCGCAGGGGCTGCTGGTGGTGCTGGCCCTCGTGGCGCTGATCTACACCTTCCTGATTGCGCCGCGGAAACACCGGGCCACCGCCTCCCTGGAGGGGGTCGAAGCCGCCCTTTCAAGCAGCCCCGCGCGGCCGACCTCACAGGCCGACCTGATCCGGGCCCTGGAGCGGATGGAAGCCGATCTGGCCGAGGTGCGCGATGAACTGGAGAGGGTCAAGTCCGGGATGATGGCAAGGGTGGAGGGGTAGGGAAGGGGTGAGATGTGAGAGGTAAGAGGTAAGAGGAAAAAGGGATAGCTCTATGGCGAAAAGAATGGCCCCGGCGCTATCGAGCCGGGGCCTTCTTGTCGGGTGCACCATGGAGACGGGTGGCCCGGTTTGCCGTTCACCTGAGTCCTCTCCCCTCTTGCCTTCTACGCTTTTCCTGCAAGCCATGGCCCAGGCTCCTCGCGTCCGGCGCCCTTGTACCGCAGCCAGAGCACCAGGCCCAACGTTGCCAGGCCCACGCTCGTCAACTGGGCAATGGTAAAGACGCCCAGGAACCGGTCGTCCTTGGCGCGCAGGATTTCCACCAGGAACCGCTCCACTCCGGCAAACATCAGGTACGCCCCGAACAGCCAGCCGGTGCCGTGGTGGCGGGCGCGCCAGCTCCACAGCAGCATGAACACCAGCAGCATCGCGACCACCTCATAGAGCTGGGTGGGATGGACCGCCAGCACCGTAGCGGGGTCGATGCCCGGCGCGACCTCGATCCCGAACATCGACTGCATCGTCCCCGCCGTGCTCGGCGGCAGCCCTTCGGGAAACTGGACCCCGAAGAAGGAGGTGGTCGGCCGGCCGTAGTCGTCGCCGACCATGAAGCAACCGGCGCGGCCCAGCGCGTAGGCCGCCGGGAGTGCGGGCGCGGTCAGGTGCAGCGTCCAGCGAATCGGCACCTTCCGCCGCATCCCCATGAGCGCCACGGCCACGACCCCACCAAAGAACCCCCCGTACCAGACCAGTCCCCCACGGGAGAACAGCGCGCCCATGTCCTGGGTCAACGCCACATACCAGAGCTTGGCGCCGATGACTCCGCCCACGACGGCGGCGAGGACGATGTCGCCGGAGTACTCGGAACGGAACCCCAGGCGCCGCAGTTCCTGCTCGATCAGCCAGCCGCCGACCAGGAAACCGACCATCATCATGATGCCGTATCCGGTCACCTCAAGCGGGCCGAGCTGGATGTTGAATGGGTGGATGGGCATGGGATCCGAGGTGCGGGTTTCAGGTACCAGGTGCCGGGTGTCGGCGGTTCCGTGAGCGGAATCTGCCACCATTGCCTTGAGGAGTCACCCCTTCTGCCCGTTCAGTGGGTGCCGGTTGTCCGGGGACCTCGGATCCATGCCAGCCTTCGGAGCACTTGGCACCCGGCACCCGATACCCGATACCTCCTAGCCCCCCAGTTCTCTCGAATCATACGCCTCCAGGTCCCATCCCGACCGATCTCCCCGGGCCAGGTGCCATGCACCCGCCGCCGCGATCATGGCGGCATTGTCGGTGTTGAGCCGGGGCGAAGCCACCGCGAGTCGGGTGGAACTGCCGATCCGCTCCCGTACGGCCGCTGCCAGGGCCCGGTTGCAGGCCACACCGCCGGCCAGCACCACGGTGGGATATCCGCACTGAGCGGCGGCGGCGGCGGTCTTGGCGGCCAGGACTTCCACTGCGGCGTCCTGGAAGCCTCTGGCCAGGTCGTGGCAGTCTGCCGCGAGGTCGGTGCTGGCCTGGGTAGCGCGCAGCAGCGCGGTCTTGAGGCCGCTGAACGAGAAGGTGAACTGGTCGGCGCCACCGGCCTGCAGTTCCTTGAGCATCGGGCGTGGGAAGCGAAACCGGTCGGGGTTGCCGCGCGCGGCGAGCCGCTCGATCTCCGCGCCGGCAGGATAGCCGAGTCCGAGCAGGGTGCCGACCTTGTCGAATGCCTCACCGGCGGCGTCATCGCGGGTCCGGCCCAGCACCCTGTAGCTGCCCCAGGCCGGTACGTCGAGCAGCACGGTGTGGCCGCCACTGACCAGCAGCGCCACGAACGGCGGGGCCACCGTGGCGTCCTCCAGCGTCGGCGCAAAAAGATGTCCCTCGTGATGGTGCACGCCGATCAGCGGCTTCCCCAGCCTCCAGGCGAGCGTCTTGCCATAGCCTACCCCGACCAGCAGCGCCCCGATCAGTCCCGGGCCCGCGGTGACGGCGATGCCCTCGATCTCCTCGAGCGAGGCGCCAGCGTCGGCCAGCGCCTGGTCCACCACCGGGCCGATGGCACGGACGTGGGCCCGGCTGGCCAGCTCTGGGACCACGCCGCCGAAGATCCGGTGGACATCCTGTGACAGGATGACGAGTCCCGCGATTGTGGCTCGGCCGCCGTCCATGCGAAGGACGGCGGCCGAGGTTTCATCGCAGCTGGTCTCGATGCCGAGGATCAGGTCAGCCACCGGGCGGCTTGATCTCCAGGTCCGACGCGACGGGGAGCTGGCCGGTGGCCCCACCGCCGCCCTTCTGGCCGAGCAGCTGCGCCAGGATGCGGCGATTGGCCGGGGAACTCCAGGGATGCTCGCCGATCTGTTTGCGGACGATGATCCCGTCGCCGTCGATCAGGAAGCTTTCGGGGACCCCGGTGGTCAGATATTGTTGTTGGATCCGGCCGTCCTGGTCATGGAGGATGTCGAAGCTCAGGCCGAGTTCGCGGGCAAAGGCCATGACGTCATCCGGGCCGGCCTCGTCGACACTGACCGCGGCGATCCGGAACCCCTGGTCCTTGAACGCCTGGTAGAGCTCCTCCATGGCGGGCATTTCAGCCCGGCACGGGGCGCACCAGGTGGCCCAGATGTTCACCAGGGTGACGTGACCGGTGTAGGCCGTGCGGAAGGTGATCGAATCGCCGGTGAGCAGGTTGACGGCCTCGAAGTCGGGCGCCCGGTTCCCCACCTGGGCTCCCTCGGGCACCGGCGCGTACTTGACCAGCGCCGCGGCCCCGAGACCGAGGCCGGCGACGATGGAAAGGACCGAGATCCACTGCTTGTTCATGGCGCACCCTTGCCGGAAGTCATCCCCGGAATATAGCCGGACCGCCTAGACAGCCACCGAACACCGCAATCTGAGCTCGCGGACCGCCTCGACCGGGTCGGCGGTTCCGAACACCGCCGTGCCTGCCACAAAAGTGTCGGCACCCGACTGCCAGGCGGCGGCGATGGTGTCGAGGGCAATGCCACCATCCACCTCCAGGGTCGCGTCGCTGTTGCGGGCCGACAGCATGCGGCGCGCCTCGGAAAGCTTCCGATTGGAACCGGACCAGTACTTCTGCCCGCCGAATCCGGGATTGACCGACATGATCAGCAGCAGGTCCAGGTCGGGGATGATCTCCTCCACCGCGCGGAGCGAAGTGGACGGGTTGAGCGCAATCCCCGCCTGCATCCCACGTTCGCGAATGGCGGTGAGGTGTCGCTGGCAGTGGGTGGTCGCTTCGACATGGAAGGTGAAGACATTGGCTCCCGCATCGGCATACTCGTCGATGTAGCGCTCCGGCTCCACCACCATCAGGTGCACGTCCAGCGGCAGGTCGGTCAGCTTGCGCAGTGCCCGGATCATCGGGGCGCCAAAGGTCAGGTTCGGCACGAACCGGCCGTCCATGACATCGACATGGATCCAGTCGGCGCCGCCGTCGACTACCTGGTCCAGCTGCTCACGGAGCCGGCCGAGGTCGGCGCTCAGGACGCTTGGGGCAATGCGAATGGTCACTGGCCCTCCGGCCGGACGATAATGAGGTGGATGCTCGCCTCGGCCGGGCTCAAGGTCCCGGCCGCGGGACGCTGCTCAATCACCTGGCCCGGACGGAGCTGGCGTGAGGTACGGGTCTCGATTGCCCCCACCCGGAGGCCGGAGTTCTCCAGCAGGCTCCGGGCGGCTACCCGGTCCAGTCCCACCACATTGGGCACCCGGATATTGGCCGGCCCGCGGCTGACGACCAGGTCGACCGCGGTACCGGAGGGTCGGCTGGATCCCACCGGCGGGCGGGTCGAGATGACCACCCCGGCGGGTTGTCCGGCGGCCACGGAGTCCACGATGCCGATCTGGAACCCTCCGGCACGAAGGACGCGAACCGCTGGCTCGAATTCGTAGTCGGACAAGTCGGGGATCTGGGTACTGGCGGGCCCATCGCTGATGGTGAGCCGGACCACGGTGCCCGACTCGAGCTCCACCCCGCCCGGGGGATCCTGCCAGAGCACATGCTCGGCAGGGACGGCCGGATCGCTCTCCCGGTCCTCGGTCTTGGGACGGAACCCCTGGGCTTCCAGGCGTTCCTCCGCGGTGGCCACCGGGAGCCCGATGACGAGGGCCACCGGGGTCTCTCGGCTGACCAGCGGGGCGGGGAACATCAGCATGCTGGCGAGGTATCCAAGCAGGACGGCGGCGCCAATCCAGGCCAGGATGATCCGCCGGCGCTGGCTCGCCAGGGTGCGTCCCCCCGCCGCACGGTGCCCTGGCTTGCGTGGCGTGGTGGTGATCCTCATGTCGTCCTCCGAAGACGGGCGGCATAGGCGCCGTCCATGCCGTGCCGGTGCGGCAGGATCACCAGGTCGCCCTGGGCGTCAAGCAACTCTCCTGGAACACCGCCGCCCGGTTCGCGGTGGAATTGCGGGTTGGCAACGAGGAACTTGTCAATCTGCTCATGATTCTCCTCGGGCTCGAGCGAGCAGGTGGCATACAATAATAGCCCGCCCGGCGCGACCCGGTCGGCGAGCGCCGCCAGCAATCGGGCCCCTTCCAGGGCCAGCCCTTCGAGGGCGTCCGAGGTTACCCGCCACCGGGCCTCAGGGTGGCGCGCCAGGGTGCCGGTGCCGAGACACGGTGCGTCCAGGATCACGGCGTCCAATGGTCGAATCGGTGGAAAGGCGGCATCGGCCATGAGGGCCAGCTCACGCCCACTCCCCGCACGGTAGAGGTTGGATTGGAGCCGCCGCAGCCTGGAAGGGCTGCGGTCGGCGGCCAGCACCAGCCGGGCCCCGAGGCCGACCGCGATCGCCTTGCCGCCGGGGGCGGCGCAGGCGTCAAACACCGTCGCATCTTCGGGAACGTCCCAGTAGCGAACCACCAGCGCCTGGGCCGGGTCCTGCACCATGAACGCCCCTTCGCCATAGCCTGGGAGCTCCTCCGGCCGGCGCTGATCGGTGAACAGCCCCGCGCCGAACGGTGCCTGATGGACATCGATCCCGGCCTGGGCCCAGCACGCCTCGAGTTCCTCCAGCGACCAGCGGGCCGGCTGGAGGATGAGTGGTGGCGGGGTGTCGTTCCAGGCCATCAGCGCGGCGGCGTCATCCTTGCCGAAGCGTGCGATCCAGCGGTCGGCCAGCCAGGCAGGGTGCGACGAGGGTGTCGGGTGGCTGCCGGCGATCGCCATCTCTCGCGAGAGGGTCACCGCCACCTTGCGAAGCACCGCGTTGGCAAATCCCGCGGCCTTGGCTCCGGTCACCTCGCGGGCCAGCGATACCGAAGTGTCCACCGCAGCGTGGACCGGTACCCGGTCGAGGGCGTCGAGTTGGTAGACACCGAGCCGAAGGACATCGCGGAGCGCGGCCTGCACGCTGTCCAAGCCACGGGGAATCCAGGGTGACAGCAGGGTGTCGAGCCGGACCCGGTGGCGGAGGACCCCAGCGGCCATCTCATGGGCCAGCCGTCGATCGTCTTCCCCAAGGCCGCCGACCGCGCGGTCGAGGGCCCAGTCGAAGGGCCGCCCGCGCGCCACATCGCTCAGGATCCGGTGCGCCGCCAGGCGGGGAGCCATTCCGGGAGTGTTCACCCCACCATGCCGTGGAACGGTGACGAGGGCGCGGCGATCTCGCGCTTTGGCATCCGGCCAGCCAGGAACGCCGCTCGACCGGCATCGACCGCCTGCCGCATCGCCGCCGCCATCAGCACCGGATGCTCGGCCTCGGCCAGGGCGGTGTTCATCAGGATGCCGTCGACCCCCTGCTCCATGACCAGGCAGGCATCGGAAGCGGTGCCGACACCGGCATCGACGATCACCGGCACCGAAAGCCGTCGCTTGATGGTGCGGATCGAGAACGGGTTGATCATGCCCAACCCGCTGCCAATCGGCGAGGCGAGGGGCATCACGGCGGCGCAGCCGGCGTCTTCCAGGCGCAGCGCGCTGATCAGGTCGTCGTTGGTGTAGGCCAGGACCTGGAACCCTTCCTGCACCAGTACGCTGGCCGCTTCGAGCAGGCCGGCCGCATCCGGCAGGAGGGTCTCCTTGTCGCCGATGACCTCGAGCTTGATGAAGTCATTGAAGCCGGCCTCGCGGCCGAGCCGGGCGTAGCGGATCGCCTCGTCGGCGGTAAAGCATCCGGCGGTGTTGGCCAGGAGGAAGTAGTGCTGCGGATCCAGGTGGTGGAGGATGCTGGCTTCCCGGGTCCGGTCCAGGTCCACCCGGCGCACCGCCACCGTGACGACCTCCGCCCCCGAGGCGGCGATGGCCGCCACCATCTCGGCGTTGTCGCGGTACTTGCCGGTGCCCACCATCAGGCGGGAGCGGAAGGTGCGGCCGC
>JAWXBA010000158.1:0-3344 GCA_034439775.1 Gemmatimonadota bacterium
CGGTCCCGTCTGATCGTAACGCGCAATCCGATCAAGGTAGCCCTGCACCAGCGCCCGGCAGGTGATCCGGCCGGAGCGAAACGCGTCATGCACGCTGCCAATGGTGGCCTCGGTGATGTCGAACCGCTGGGCGCCCAGGTCGTTCGGCAACGCCAGCACAACGACCACCCCGATTGCCGCTGCCCTGAGGCAGGGGGCGAGGGGAAAAACGCGGATCATTCGAAGTGCTCCAGGAAAGGGAGGGTCAGGCAAAGTGACCAGGCAAGGGTGAAACGGTTCCCGTGCATCGTGCCGCAGCGGCAGGACATCGACCGGTCGGCCGCTGAGCAGCGGACGCCATTCACCACGCAAACCCGACTGCAGCCGCGACTTCCTGCTGCCGCTGGTCGAGAGTCAGGAAGACCAACTCGCCGGGCTCGGGGGCGAGATAGATCGCCGTCGCCAGGTGCCAGCAATCGGCGCCACACAGGTATCCTGCGTCAAGCACCCGGGCGATCTCTCGGCTCAGCGGTCGAGCCGGCGCCACCCAGGTGATGTCCTGGAGCAGCCGTAAGTCCGCGGTCCGTCCCTCCCGGGCGCAGGCGCTCCTGAATTCGGCTTCGAGCAGGGTCGAGGCGAAGACGGTGCTGGCGCCGCGGAGGCGGACGGCGAGGTCGGTGCCGCGGGATTCGCCAAAGGTGATGCCGAGCAGCACCGAGGTGTCCACGAAGACATCCATCAATCGCGCTCGTCGAGGAAGCGCTGGAGGGCGCCGGGAATCGGCTTCCCAATGGGGAAACCAGCCACCGATTCCAGCCGGCGCCCAGGCGGCACGACCTCTCCCCGTCCCGTCAGCTCGGCGACCCGATCGTGTAGGGTCGCGGTGCCTTCAGGTTTCTGGTAGGGCCGCAACTCCACCATCGGCTCGCCGTGGACCGTGATCGTAACAGATTGTCCTTCAAAGACTTGTTGAACCATGGCAGAGAGTTTAGCCTTGGCCTCGTAAAGAGAATAGTTGTCCTTCATAGAACAAAGGTAACCAGACTAGTCAGACTAGACAAATTACACCTGAATGCCGAGCTCGGCGACTGCCCGACTTGGCCCGCTGTGGACCTGCGGGCTTCCCTGTCAGGAACCCGGATTCGGATCAGGGCCTGCGTGCGCCCCCCTGTTGCGCCGCCCGTGGCGCGCTGCCGGACCCCGTCGGCACCATCGCCGAGTAGGTGAGGACGGTGAAGATGGCCCCCAGGCTGCGGGCCGGCGGATTGATCATGTTGGTGTAGATCTGGGCGACCAGCCCCTCCTGCGGATCAGCCCAGTAGGTCGTGGCGAACGCCCCTCCCCACGAGAACGAGCCGATCGACTTGGGACTCTGGTAGTCGTTGGCCGCCGTTTCCAACCCGAAGCCGAGCCCGAATTCGGTGTCCATCGTTGGCAGCTGGTCCACCAGCATCATCTCTACCGTCTTGGGGCTCAGCAGGCGGACGCCGTTGAACTCGCCCTTGTTGAGGAACAGCTGGAGGAATCGGGCGTAGTTCTCCACCGTGGAGGAGAGTCCCGCCCCACCCGAGAAGTAGGTGCCCTGGAGTTTGGGGTAGTTGGGATCGACCCCATCAAAGACCTTGGCGTGGAGTGGCACTGCCTTGCCGCTGGCGCCGTCGTGAATCGTCACCAGGCGAGCGTGCCGGTCCGGCGGCAGGTAGAACCAGGTGTCGCGCATGCCGAGCGGGTCGAAGATCCTGGTCCGCAGGTACTGATCGAACGGCATGCCGGAGAGCACTTCCACCAGGTATCCCAGCACATCGGAGGACAGGCTGTAGACGAACTCCTCGCCCGGCTTCTGGCGCAGCGGCAGCCCGCCGAGGAGCCGCATCTTCTCGCCGATGGTCTGGGTGTCGTTGCCGATCCCGCTGGGCACCCCGGCCTTGGCGTAGATGGCCTGGAAGTTCCGGCTGCCGATCGAGGCGTAGTCCAGTCCTGAGGTGTGGGTCAGCAGCTGGCGGATGGTCATCTCGCGGCCGGCCGGCTCCGTGGTCCAGGTGGTGTCCGACGCCTTGAACGTCTTCAGCACCGTGGGCCGGGTGAATTCTGGGATGTAGCGGGAGACGGGGTCGTCGAGCTGGAAGCGCCCTTCCTCCCAGAGCATCATCACCGCCAGGGCGGTGATCGCCTTGGACTGGGATGCGATCCGGAAGATATCGTCCCGGTGCATCGGCACTTGTGATTCCATGTCGCGGACCCCGTACGCCTTGTGGAAGACCAGCTGGCCGCGCCGGGAAATGAACACCACCGCGCCCGGGATCAGGCTGTTGGCGACCAGGCCAATCACCAGCGAGTCGATGCGCTGGAGGCGCTCCAGCGAAAACCCGGCGGAGTCGGGGCTGACGGCCGGCGGGAAGGCGGAATAGCTCTGGGCTACTGCGGACCCGGGCATGGTGCCAAGCAGGAGGCCAAGCGCGGCTGCACGGAGGCTGATTCCAGGCATGAGTCGTTCTCCCAGGGTCCATGGGGGGTAAATCCAGCCGCCACACTGGAGATTTCACATTCGCGGCGCAGGTCTGGAGCGGCCGGCTATCGGTAGACATCCTTCCGATGGCCGATCTTCAAAATGATGATGATCAGCTTCCGGTCGGCTACAACGGTCGGGTCGGTTCGTGCCGGATCGCCTTGAGATTCTCGACATCCTCGAGTTCTTCGAGGCGATTGAGCAGTGCATCCTGGACGACATTGTTGAGTACGAGCCCGCGCGACCGACAGAATTCATCCAGAGCGGCCTTGAGCCGGGCATCGATCCGAGCACTGATTGGGACCGTGGGCATCCGATCTCCATATCATGAGATAGCATGAGCGATCAAATGGTATCACCGACCAAAAATATCCGAACCCAACGGAGGTCCGCCACCGTCCTCACCGCGAAGACGCCAAAGGGTGTCGTGTTGACCTGACTACATTCTTCTGTTCTCCAACGGATGCCGCCACCGCAACTGCGAAAACCGGGCGTAGTCCCGATCGGTGGTGACGAATTCGCAGCCGTGCTCGATGGCCAATGCCGCCAGCCAAGCGTCCGGGATCAGGTTGCCCCGCGCCTCGACGTCGCGGCACAGGGTGGTGAAGATACCCCAATGCCGGCCCCCCGGAGCCACCGGAACGGCGTTCGGGCGGTCGCGGATGGCGGCGGCAAAAACGAGTGCCAAGTCGGTCGGCGTGGCTGGGTGAAAGACCCGGGGATGGGTCACGATTCGGAGGAAACTCGCCAGCACATGATCGGAAACGGCATACGCCTCATCGGACCCCAGCATACCCTCCAGCCAGGCCCGATGCGCCGTGTGCCCGGGCGCATCCTCCCGGAAGGCGTACACCAGCAC
>JAWXBA010000159.1:0-3524 GCA_034439775.1 Gemmatimonadota bacterium
GATAGCGCTTCTGCACCACCCGATCCTCCGCCGCCTCGACCATCCCCTCCACCCAGCGCCCGATGCTGTCGCGGAAGAAGGCCCGGCGATCGCCGGGCCCTCCGGGGGGTTCGGACGATCCCATCACCCCAGCTCCACTGGCATCACGGGCTGCCGCTGGTGACCCGGGCGCCCGCCGGCGGCGTGAGCCAGTGCGAGAACCACTGCCGCAGGCGGCCCAGGCGATCCACCAGCAACCACGGCTCTCCCGTCCGGCTCAGGTCGTGGGTGGAGCGCGGGTACCGGACAAACTCGGCGGGCACCCCGTGCTGCTTGAGGCCGAGGAACCACTGCTCGGCGTCGGTCATGGGGGTGCGATGGTCCTCCTCGGACTGGACCAGCAGCGACGGGGTCTTGACCCTGGGCAGGTATCGTATCGGTGAGAGGGTGTCGTACATGACCGGGTTGTCCCAGGGTTTGCCGAAGAATTCGAACTCGGTCAGCCCCTGGGCGTCCGAGGTGCCATACCAGGACCACCAGTTGCTGATCATCCGGTCCAGCTGGGCCGCCTTGAATCGATCGGTCTTGACGGTGACCCAGGCGGTCATGACCCCGCCATACGATCCGCCGGATACCCCCATCCGGGTCGAGTCGACATCGGGCCGGCGGGAGACGATGTCCACCGCCTTCATCAGGTCCTCGTAGTCCTCGGCAAACCAGCGACCGCGGGTGGAGTAGGTGAAGTCGGCCCCGTACCCGCTGGATCCGCGGGGGTTGGTGTAGAGGACAAACATCCCTGCCCCGGCAAGGTTCTGGAACTCGTCAAACCAGTTCTCGCCATAGGCCGAATGCGGCCCGCCATGGATGTAGAGCACCAGCGGGTATTTCTTGGCGGCCTCATAGCCATGCGGCTTCATCAGCCAGCCCTCGACCTCCACCCCACCCACCGACTCGTAGGTAAAGACCTCGGAGTCCGACCAGGCCACCTCGCTGTTGAGCGTGTCGTTGAATCGGGTCAGCTGCCGCTCGCCCGAACCATCGGCGTTGGCCAGGAAGAGCTCGGTCGGCCGCGCAGTGCTGGTGGCGACAAAGGCCACTCTGGAGCCGCGCCGGTCCCAGGAGAAGCCGCTCATCCGGCGACGACCGCCGAGCACCTCCTTCATCTGCCGGGTGCGGGGGTCGATGTGGAACAGGCCGGAGCGGCCTCCGATCTCGGCGTTCATCGCGATGATGCCGCTGGGAAGCCAATCGTACCCGCCTGGCTCATAGCGCCAGCCGGCGGTAAGGCTGACCGGTTCTCCCCCCGTGGCCGGGACGATATAGAGCTCAGACTGGCTGGTGCGGGAGGCCCGGTTGGTATAAGAGATCATCCGGCCATCGGGGGACCATGCCAGGCTTCCCTCACTACCCATCCACTCACCGAGCTTGCGGGGCTCGCCGCCCGACGTGGCCAGGACATAGATGTCGCTGTCATTGGTGGGAGTCTCGTCGCGGACGGCATCGTAGGGGAGCCGGGCCCGGGCCTCCCCTTCCGCAGTCACGATCGAGTCCGCTCGCAGGCCCGCGTCGGCCACAAACGCCACCCAGCGCCCATCGGGAGAGACCACCGCGCTGCGCGGCGACCACGCCTGGTTCACCAGCGACCGCTTCTCGCCACCCTCGGTCTGGATGAACAACTGGGCTGGGCGGGTGACCCGGTCCTGCCGGGGCCCGGCCACAAAACCCTGGCCGTTGGCCTTGATGCGCTGCTGGGTGAACTGCATGCCGTCAAAGCGGCTTGGCTCCACCGGCTTGGTGATGGCATCGAACGGCGGCCGGGCGGTGGGGGCCATCTTGCCGTACGGATCCGGAGTGTCGCGTTCGGCCGGCGCTGGCTCGGGCTGTGCCGGGGGGCCACCGAACCCGAAGCCCGCTCCGCCTCCGCCCTCGGTCCAGACCACGGTCTTCCCATCAGCGGTGCGCGACCCGGCCTGGGGCGCCTGATAGGGGGCGGCCTCGCCCCCGGGCTGATCCATCCGCAGCGCCCAGGGGCTGCGCCCACCGGGCCGGGTGGAGTTGAAAATCAGGCGGGAGCCGTCGTCACTCCAGCGCGGACTGGAACTTTCATACCCTGGCGCCGTGTACCGCACCGGATCTCCCCCGGCGGTGTTCACGACCCAGACCTCGCTGTGCCGCCGGTTGTCCGACTCCACCACTGTCGTGACCACGAACGCCACCTTGCTGCCATCCGGCGACATCGCCGCCGAGCCCACGGTGGTCACCTTGTGCCAATCATTGGGCTGGAAGGCGCGCCCCTGCGCGTCGAGCGGCGACGGCGGCGCGGAGAGGAAGAGTCCAACGCCCAGAATGGTGGCCCAGCGGCCAGTGTGGGTGCGCATCGAGAGCCCTCGGGACAGGGAACTGAGGTCGTGGCCAGGAACGTACGGCAGGTCGTCCACCGGAAGATAATGCCGGTGTGGCGATGGCGAGGGCACCCGGCCGCGGCAGTCCGGGAGTGCCCCAATGCAGGTCGCCGCCACGAAAAGCGCCCACCCCGAGTGGGGTGGGCGCAGGACAAGCCCGGTATCCGCCAGAGCTCAGCGCGACAGCAGATGCCTCCTCAGGCGGGTCATCCGGCGGCGAATGGTGCCGTCGTACACCCGATCGTTGATCCGGATCAGGACGCCGCCCAGCATATCGGTATCGACCAGGAACTCCGCCAGGACCTCCTTGCCAACCACCGCCGTCAGCGCGTCGGTGAGCGCCTGCTTGAGCCCGTCATCCGCTTCCCGCGCCATGGTAATGCTGGCCCGGACCCGGTTGAGCTTGGTGTCGACCAGATCCCGGTAGGCCAGGGCCATCTCGGGAAACAGGTTCTGCCTGCTCCGCCTGATCACCGCCTGAAGGAAGAGGACGAATTCCTTCGGGGCCTGGGGCAGCGCCCGGGCCAGGATGTCGGACTTGGCCGCCTTGGTGACCTTGGGCGACAACATGACCGCCCGGGCCAGCGGCAGGTCCTGGATGGCGCTGGACACGGCCCCGATCAACCCCGCGTACTGCTCGGTGTTGCCAGAGCGCTCGCCGAGGCTGAACAACGCCTCGGCGTAGTTGGCGGCGATCGAGACAGCCCTCACGCCTGCCTCGAGAGCGTGGCGAGATACTCCTCCACCAGCTTGCGGTCACCGGCGGCATCGAGCCGCTCGCCGATCAGCTTGGACGCCGCGGCCAGCGTCAGCTCCACTGCTTCCTGGCGCAGCGCCACGATGGCGCGGTCCTTTTCGGAGGCAATTTCCCGGCGGGCCCGGTCCAGCAGCGCTTCCTGCTCGCGCTGAACTTTCTCGAGCGTGGCCGCCCGTTCGTTTTCTGCCGCCGAGCGCGCATCGGCCAGCAGCGCCTGCGCCGCGCCGCGGGCCTCGGCACTCAACTTCTGCTGCTCGGCCAGCAGGGTGTGCGCCTCGGCGTTGAGCCGCTCGGCGTCGGCCAGCTGGCCGGCAATGCGCTTCTCGCGCTCCTCGGTGGCGCCCAGGATGGCCGGATACGCATACTTGTACAGCGCATACAGCAGC
>JAWXBA010000160.1:0-5916 GCA_034439775.1 Gemmatimonadota bacterium
CCCTTGCCCTAACCCATTCCCACCCAGTATCTTGCAAAGCTGTTTCCGAACGACTGAAAACCCATTATTTGCCGGGAATGCTCGCCTGATGAAGACTTATACCTCAACGCCAGACGACATCCAGCACGACTGGCTCGTCGTCGACGCCACTGGTGTGCCGCTCGGCCGCCTGGCAAGTGCCGTGGCCCAGCTGATCCGGGGCAAGCACAAGCCGACCTTTACTCCGCACATGGACGGCGGCGATTTCGTCGTGGTGGTCAATGCGGAACAGGTCAAGTTCACGGGCAACAAGCTCGACACCAAGCAGTACTTCCGGCACACCGGGTACATGGGTCATGAGCGCTTCACGTCGGCGCGCAACATGATGGCCAAGCACCCCGATCGCGTCATTGAAAAGGCGGTCTTCGGCATGCTGCCGAAGAATTCGCTCTCCAAGCAGAAGCTGCGGACCAAGCTCAAGGTCTACGCCGGCGCTGAGCACCCGCACGCCGCCCAGCAGCCCAAGCCCTACACTGTCAAGGGTTCCTGATGAGCACCAATGAGTTCCGCTGGCAGGCCGTCGGCCGCCGCAAGACGAGCGTGGCGCGGGTCTACATGACCCCGGGCACCGGCAAGTGGGAGATCAACGGCCGGACCCTGGGCGATTACTTCCCGCGGCCGTCGCTGGTCCTGCACATTCAGCAGGCCTTCACCGCCACCGACACCCTCGGCGCCTTTGACATCAAGGCCAACGTGGATGGCGGCGGCGTGGCGGGGCAGGCAGGCGCGATGCGCCATGCCATCTCGCGCGCGCTGGTCCTGGCCGATGAGATGCACCGGCCCAAGCTGCGCGCCCACGGGCTCTTGACCCGCGATGCCCGCATGGTGGAGCGCAAGAAGCCAGGCCGCCCGGGCGCCCGCAAGCGCTTCCAGTTCTCCAAGCGGTAGCAGATTTGTTGTAGGGGCGCGCCGTGGCGCGCCCTATCCCGAAGCGGTAGCAGATCTGTGGTAGGGGCGCGCCGTGGCGCGCCCGCTTTGGAAGCGGCAACCGATTTATTGTAGGGGCGCACCCCTGTGCGCCCCATCCTTCACACCGCTGGATCCTGGCAGGGTGCCCCGCAAGGGGTCGAGCCGGGAGTCGAAGGCGGTGGACGACCAACCCCAACGCAGCAAGGACACGATAACCGCATGGCTCAGCCCCAGGTGCAGGAACTGCTCGAAGCCGGAGTTCACTTCGGCCACCAGACCCGCCGCTGGAACCCGAAGATGCGCCGCTTCATCTTTGCGGAGCGTTCCGGGATCTACATCATCGACCTCCAGAAGACCGTCCGCCAGATCCAGAAGGCGCAGGAGCTCCTCCGCGGGATCGTGGCCAAGGGCGAGAACGTCCTCTTCGTCTGCACCAAGCGGCAACTCAAGGCCTTGGTGGAGTCGGAGGCGCGCGACGCCGATGCGTTCTATGTCACCGAGCGGTGGCTGGGCGGCACGCTCACCAACTTCCAGACCATCAAGAAGCAGATTCGCCGGCTGCGCGATCTGGAGCAGGGCGCCAGCGAGGGCGATTTCGAGAACTACACCAAGAAGGAACGCCTCCTGTTCGAGCGGGAGCGCGTCAAGCTGTCGCGCAACCTGGAAGGTCTCAAGAACATGGGCCGGCTGCCGGGCGCCCTGTTTATCGTGGACGCACGCAAGGAAAAGATTGCCATCCAGGAAGCCAACAAGCTCGGCATCCCGGTAGTGGCCATCGTGGACACCAACGCCGATCCCGATGTCATTACGGTGCCGATTCCGGGCAATGACGACGCGATCCGTTCGGTCTCCCTGATTACCCACGCGCTCTGCGAGACGATCCGCGAAGCCCGGGCCCAGATGCCCTCTCGCGACATGCTTGAGGATCCGGAAGCCGAGACCTACAGCACCGACGGCGGCACCGAGGGCGACCCCGACGCCGAGCGTCGTCGGCGGCGCGGCGCCACCCGGAAGCGGCGGCCCAAGCCGGAGGCCATCGCCGCCCGGCTCAAGACCGACGCGGACGCCACCGAAGCACCGGCCCCGACCCCGGCGCCGGCGGCAGAGCCCGGTAGCTGACCCCGCCGGGGCACCAGACACTCGCCGCCGCACAATGGTCCGCAGTGGCCGTTGGCGGCGGTCTTACTATCCACAGCTGAAGGCAAGACGATGAGCACGATGACGATTACCTCCAAGATGATTGCCGAACTCCGCGCCCGCACCAGCGCCGGGATCCTTGACTGCAAGAAGGCGCTCGAGGAGGCCGCCGGCGACATGGACAAGGCGTCCGAGATTTTGCGCGCCCGGGGGATTGCCAAGGCCGAGAAGCGCGCCGGCCGGAGCGCCTCCCAGGGCTTGGTGATGATCGATGTCACTACTGACGCCGCCACGGCGACCATGGTCGAGGTGAACTGCGAAACCGACTTCGTGGCCCGGACCGAGTCGTTCCGCGAGTTCGTGAAGGGCCTCCTGGCGCACGCCGCCGGGCATGCGCCGGTTGGCAGCGACGTCACTGCCGGGATCATGTCGCAGGGGTGGCAAGGCGGCGCCACCAGCGTCGAGGAGACGCTCAAGGCAATCTCCGCCAAGACCGGCGAGGCGATGGCGATCAAGCGGGTGGCCAAGTTCACCGCCGCGGGCGGCGTCGTGGGCCACTACCTCCACCACAACGAGCAGGTCGGCGTTCTGGTCGAGGTGGCGGGCGCCTCTGGCGAGGCGGCCGTCGCCCTGGCCAGGGAGCTGGCGCTCCACGTGGCGTCGAGCGATCCGATCGCGGTGCGCGCCGAGGATATCCCGACCGACCTGCTCGCTCGTGAGCGCCGGATTGCCGAGGAGCAGGTGGCAGCCGAAGGGAAGCCGGAGGCAATTCGCGCCAAGATCGTCGATGGCAAGCTCAAGAAGTTCGTCGCCGAGCGGTCGCTCCTGGAGCAGCCCTTCGTCAAGGACGAGGGGAAGCTGGTCAAGGAACTGGTGGCGGGAGTCTCCGGGGCGAGTGTCGTCCGTTTTGCTCGGTTCAAGGTCGGGGAGGTCTGATGGCGCTGGCCTTCCAGCGGGCGCTGCTCAAGGTATCCGGGGAAGCGCTCGCCGGGGCACGCGGGGTTGGGCTCGACTACGGCGTGGTCGAGGCGCTGGCGCGCGAGATCAAGCAGGTCCATGCCCTGGGCATCGGGCTCGGGCTCGTGGTCGGGGGCGGCAACATCGTCCGCGGCACGGTGGCCAGCCAAGCGGGGATGGACCGCGTGTCGGCCGACTACATGGGGATGCTCGCCACGGTCATCAATGCCCTGGCGATGCAGGACATCCTGGAGAAGATCGGGGTCCAGACCCGGGTCATGACCGCCATCCGGATGGAGTCGCTGGCTGAACCGTACATTCGCCGTCGCGCCATCCGGCACCTCGAAAAGGGCCGGGTGGTGATCTTTGCCGGCGGCACCGGGAACCCGTTCTTCTCCACCGATACCGCCGCGGTGCTGCGGGCGCTGGAGATCGAGGCGGAGGTGATCCTCAAGGCCACCACCGTCGACGGGATCTACACCGCCGATCCGAAGGTCGATCCGTCGGCGACGTTCATTCCCGAGCTGTCGTTCCAGGAAGCGATCATCAAGGGCTACGCCGTGATGGACGCCAACGCGTTCGGGTTGTGCAAGGCCAACGCCCTCCCGATCGTGGTATACAACATCAACGAACCCGGCGCCACGGAGCGGGTGCTCCAGGGTGAGCGGGTGGGGACCATCGTGCGATGACTACGATTCCTGAGCTGGTGGCGCATTCCTCCGACGGGATGCAGAAGGCGGTGGAGAACACCAAGAAGGAGTTCACCACCATCAGGACCAACAAGGCCTCGACCTCGCTCCTCGACCTGGTGCGGGTTGAGGCATACGGCAGCGTCGTGCCGCTCAACCAGGTGGGGATGGTGTCGGCGCCAGAGCCCCGGATGCTGACCGTCCAGCCGTTCGACAAGGGGCTGGTGCAGGCCATCGAGAAGGCGATCCGCGATTCCGACCTCGGCCTCAACCCGATGAGTCAGGGCAACCTGATCCGGGTGCCGCTGCCGATGCTCTCGCAGGAGCGCCGCAAGGATCTTGTCAAGCTGGTGCACAAGCTCGCCGAGGAGGGTCGGGTGGCGGTGCGTCACGCCCGCCACGATGCGCTGGCCAGGATCAAGAAGCTGGAGAAGGTGCCGGAGGACGAGGTGACGCGGGCCGAGAAGGAAGTGCAGAAGCACACCGATGAGCACATCAAGCTCATCGACGACCTGCTGAGCCACAAGGAAGCGGAGATCATGGAGGTGTGACCGGCCCCGCCGACGGATTGCTCGGGGAGGTCCGCCTGAACGGGGCGGTGCCGGCGCATGTGGCTGTCATCATGGACGGCAACGGGCGCTGGGCGCAGGCCCGTGACCTGCCGCGGCCCGCCGGGCACCAGGCGGGCATGAACTCGGTCCGGGAAATCGTCGAGGGTGGTGTGCAGGCCGGGGTCAGAGTGCTGACCCTTTTTGCGTTCAGCCAGGAAAACTGGAACCGCCCCCCCGGCGAGATCGCCGCGTTGATGATGCTGCTCGAGGCCTATGTGGCCAGCGAGACGTCCGAACTGCGCGACCGCGGTGTCTCGGTCCGGATCCTCGGCGACATTGACCGGCTGGTGCCTGCTGCCCGTGACGCGGCCGCCCGGTGCGTGGCAGCGACCGCCGGCGGCACCGCCCTCGACCTGAACCTCTGCATTTCGTACGGCAGTCGGGCCGAGATTACCAGGGCCGCACGGCGACTGGCGGAACAGGTGGCGGCGGGTACCCTGGCCCCGGAGGCGATTTCCGAAGAGCGGCTGGCCAGAGAGTTGTACACCGCCCAATGGCCTGATCCCGACCTGCTGATCCGGACCTCGGGCGAAATGCGCCTCAGCAATTTCCTGCTCTGGCAGCTGGCCTACGCGGAAATCCACGTGACCCCGGTGCTCTGGCCCGACTTCAACCGCGCCCACCTCTTCCAAGCCATCCTCGACTACCAGCGCCGCGACCGCCGTTTCGGTCGCGTCTCCGCCTGAGGGCCCATGGCCAGCAACATCGTTCAACGGGTCGGCTTTGCGGTCGTCGCGATTCCCCTCGCCCTGGGCCTGATCTGGCTCGGTGGGCTTCCCCTGGCGCTCCTGGTTTCGGTGGTGGGCGTGCTCGGGACCCGGGAACTGTACCGCTTCGCCGAGCGGCAGGATATCCAGCCACTGGTGGTGCCCGGGCTGGCCACCGCCGCGTTGATCCCGTTGCTGGTATGGGCCGCCGGGGAATCTGTGGCCGTGCGCGATGCCATCTCGGCGTGGTGGTCGTATGCGGTAGCCTTGTGGACGATCGCCGTCCTGATGCTGATACTGGTGATGAGGGGTCCCGCGGAGCGCCCGCTCGCGGTGGTCGCGATCACCGCCTTCGGGGTGCTGTACGCCGCTGCACTGCCAGCGTTCCTCCTCAGCATCCGGCATGGCGGACATGGCACCCGATCCTGGGCCGGTGCCGTGCTCGTCTTCCTGCCCCTCGTGGTGACCTGGATCTGCGACAGCGCGGCGATGTTCGTGGGCAAGGCGGTCGGCGGTCCCAAGCTTTCACCCACCATCAGCCCGGGCAAGACCCGGAGCGGCGGCATTGGCGGACTCGTCGGCGCCGTCCTGGCCGCGGTGCTCTGGAACCAGTTCGCCATGGCCCCGCTCGGCGTGGCGATTGAGACCTCCGAGGCGATTCTTTTCGGTCTGGTGCTGGGGGTGGTCGGGCAGGTGGGCGACCTGGCCGAATCGCTGTTCAAGCGCGAGGTCGGGGTCAAGGACTCCAGCGGATTGATCCCTGGCCATGGTGGCGTGCTCGATCGGTTCGATTCCCTCTACTTCATCCTTCCTGTTGCGGCGGCATTGCTCCGCTGGTTCGGCGCGGCCTGATGCGCGGTGTGGCGG
>JAWXBA010000161.1:0-21680 GCA_034439775.1 Gemmatimonadota bacterium
CACTCGTGGAGGGTGGCGGTGGTGCGGCTCCCGAACAGCTCCACCTCGGGGCGAAAGCGTTCCAGCGGGTGACCGGAGATGAAGAATCCGAGGACTTCCTTTTCGCGGGTCAATCGTTCCGCTTCGGACCAGGGTGGGAGGTCTGGCATGGCCGTGCTCGGCTGCGGGATCGGCTGGGCATCGCCAAAGAGCGATTCCTGCCCCACCTCGCGCTCCTGCTGCACCAGCTGCGCCTCGCCGAGCGCCACATCCAGGGCTCCCATCAGCTGGCTGCGATGGGCGCCCAGGGAGTCGCAGGCGCCAGCCGCAATCAGCGACTCCAGGACCCGCTTGTTGCAGAGCCGGAGGTCGAGGCGCCCGACCACATCGGCCAGGGTGGCAAAGTCCCCACCGTCCCGGGCGGCGATAATCGACTCGATCGCCCCCCGCCCGACATTGCGGACCGCCCCGAGGCCGAACCGGATCCGGGAGGTCCCGACGACCGTGAACTTGAAACCCGATTCGGCAATGTCGGGTGGCAGCACCTCGAGCCCCATTTCCCGGGCCTCATTGATGTACTGCACCACCTTGTCGGTGTCGCCGATTTCCGAGGAGAGCAGGGCGGCCATGAACTCGGCTGGGTAGTGTGCCTTGAGCCAGGCGGTCTGGTAGGAGAGGACCGAATAGGCCACGGAGTGCGACTTGTTGAAGCCGTACCGGCCGAAGGTCTCGATCTGAGCCGAGAGCTCCTCGGCGAGCGTGCGGGGGTGTCCCTGGGCCAGGGCGCGTTCCACGAACGTCTCGAGTTCCCGGCGGATCAGTGCCGAGTCCTTCTTGCCCACCGCCTTCCGGAGCACGTCGGCTTCGGCCAACGAGAAGCCCGCCATGACGTTGGCAATCCGCATCACCTGTTCCTGGTAGGTGATGACGCCGTAGGTGGGCTCGAGGATCTCCCGCAGCAGCGGGTGGGGGTAACTGACTCGCTCCTGCCCGAGCTTGCGCTTGATATAGACGGTGTGCATGCCGGCATCGAGTGGGCCGGGGCGCAGCAGGGCGTTGGCGGCCACCAGGTCTTCAAACCGGTCGCACTTCATGGAGCGGAGCGTCTCGGTGGCCAGCGGCGACTCGAACTGGAAAACCCCTCCCGTCCGGCCGCGGCGAAGCATCTCGTAGACCACCGGGTCATCGAAGGCCAGCGCGTCCATGTCCAGCGTCCGGTCGTGCCGGGCCGCCACCATCCCGATGGTATCATGGATGACGGTCAGGGTCTTGAGGCCCAGGATGTCCATCTTGAGCATCCCGACCTTTTCCAGCGAGGTCATGTCATACTGGCAGATGATCGAGTCGGACTCGCTGCCTGCCCCGGATCCCTTGTTGGGCATGATGAACACCGGCACATATTCCTGCAGCGGCCCCGGCGCGATGACCACCCCGGCCGCGTGAACGGAGGAGTGGCGTGAGATGCCCTCGATCCGCGATCCGAGCATGGCCAGGCGCTCGTAGACCGGACCAGACTTGATCAGGTCACGGAGTTCGGGGACCTTCTCCACGGCCTGCGAAATGGTCAGGCTGTAATTCGGCGCGGAGGGGATGAGCTTGGTAATCTTGTCCGCCTCCGCGGGTGGGATTTTGAGGACCCGGGCCACATCCTTGATGGCGGCCCGGGCCTTGAGGGTCCCGAAGGTGACGATCTGGCCCACGCTCTCCCGGCCGTAGCGCTCACGGACGTACTCGATGACCTCCCCGCGGCGCTCGAAGCAGAAGTCGACGTCGATGTCGGGCATCGAGACGCGCTCCGGGTTCAGGAACCGTTCAAAAAGCAGGTCGAACGCCAGCGGGTCGACGTTGGTGATGCCCAGGGCATAGGCCACCAGGGATCCGGCGGCGGAACCACGGCCCGGCCCGACCGGGATCCCCCGCTCGCGCGCGGCGTTGATGAAGTCCTGGGTGATCAGGAAGTAGCCGGCATAGCCGGCGGTGTTGATGACTTTCAGCTCGTAGTCGAGCCGCTCGCGCGCCGCCGCCGGGAGCGGGTCGCCGTACCGGCCCACCGCCCCCTCTTCCGCGAGGTGCAGCAACAGCGCCTCGTCGGTCGCGAACTCTGCCGGTCGTGGAAATTCCGGCAGGAAGTAGCGCTTCTCGAAATCGAACTCGCAGCTGTCGGCTACCACCTGGGTGTTGCTCAGCGTTTCAGGATGCGCCCCGAACAGCTCCCGCATCTCGGCTTCGGTCTTGACGTAGGACTCCTGGCCGGTGAACCGGAACCGCTTCGGATCATCGAGGTCGCTTCCGGTGGCAATGGCCAGGAGGCAGTCGTGCGCCTCGGCATCCTCGCGACGCAGGTAGTGGGCATCGTTGGTGGCCACCACTCCGAGGCCCAGCTCCTGACCCAGCCGGAGCATCCCCTCGGTGACAATGCGCTCCTCGCCGATGCCGTGTTCCTGGATCTCGAGCCAGAACCCATCCTTGCCGAAGGTCTGGGCAAACCACTGGGCGGAGGACTTGGCCTCCTCATATCGCCCCTGCCTCAGCCAGAGGGCGACCTCGCCGGAAAGACAGGCTGCCAGGCAGACGATCCCCTCCGAGTGCCGGGCGAGGACTTCCTTGTCGATCCGGGGCCGCCGATAGAACCCTTCTGTGTATCCAATGGAGGTCAGGCGCGTCAAATTGCGATAGCCGGTCCGGTTCTTGGCCAGCAGGACCAGGTGGCTGTAGTGCGCGGGTGCCCAGGCTGGCTTCTGGGTGGAGCCCCTGGGGCCAAAGGCCAGATAGGCCTCAAAGCCCAGGATCGGCCGGACGCCCCTCGCCTTGGCGGCTTCATAGAACGACCAGGCGGCGTGCATGTTGCCGTGGTCGGTCACGGCCAGGCTGTCCATTCCGAGCTTCTGGATATGGTCCACCAGCTCGGGGATCCGATTGGCCCCGTCGAGCAGGCTGAATTCGCTGTGGGTGTGGAGATGGACGAAGGCCATCGGCGCCAACCAGGTGGTCGGGCATCGGGGGTCCAGCGGGACACCGCCGACGCAAAGACCAGACATTGTGGCAGGGGGACAACGCCCCGGACGCGGGACGGGACCACCTGCCGTGGGGCAGCATTGCTGCAGGGGGGCGGAACCTATCGGCCTCCGCCACGATTGTCAAAAGCCGTTGTCCTGTCTTAGTTTGGGCGATCCTGCCCGATCCCGGTCAACTGGGAGTAACCGCTTGAAACTGCGAACGATACCCGCGCTGGGACTCCTCCTCCTGGCTGCCTGCGGCGGTGGAACCACTGACCCGACCCCCCCGCTGCCGGCCAGCTGTGCCGCGCCGGCGGCGATGTCGCTGGCGGTCGGGGCCCATCAGGTCATCGACCCGCGCCTTTCGGGAGGGTGCGCCCGCCTCGGCGGAGCCGCTGGGGACGAGGAGTACCTGGTCGTGCTCTTCAGCGGCAGCGGCCTGGAGACCAAGACCGGGGTGGCGGGGCCGTACACCTTCCACATCGGCGACGTGGGGTCGGTATCGGTGGCCGCCGGGGGCGGTCAGGGGGACGCCCGGGTCTGGGTTGCGCCCGAGGACGAGATCGAGTCGGCCGCGGTGCGATTTGATGCCGAGCTTCGCCGCCGTGAGTCCGAGCTGCACGTGGTCGAGGCCCCGGGGGGACCGCCGGCGGCGGTCGGTCCGGTGGCGGCGCCCGCGGTGGGCGAGAAGCGGACCTTCCAGGTCTGCTCCAACAGTTCCTGCGGCCAGACCACGACGGTCAATGCCACGGCCCGCGCGGTGGGACAATCAGTGGCTATCTATGCCGACGATGCCAATCCTCAGTTCGCGGACACGCTGCAGCTTGAGGACTACGATGAGATGGTGACGGTCTTTGACAGCCACCTCTATCCGATCGGGACCGCGGCATTTGGCACCCCTTCCGATATCGACAACAACGGGGTGGTCCTGATCCTGATCAGCAAGCGGGTCAACGATTTCACCACCAACTGCGTGGACGGCCGGGTGATCGGCTATTTCTATGGCGGCGACCTCCTGACCACCTTTGCTGGCAGCAACAAGGCCGAGGTGTTCTTCACCTTTGCACCTGCCCCGGCGGCGGGCAATTGCAGCGCCGTGGTGCGCCGCACCGCGCTCAACCAGTTGAAGCCGACCCTGATCCATGAGTTCCAGCACATGATCAGCTTCAACCAGCACCGGCTGGTCCGGAGCGGCAACCAGGAGGAGACCTGGTTGAACGAGGGGTTGAGCCACCTGGCCGAGGACCTGGCTGGCCAACTGATTCCCAACGCCGATTGCCCCGGGTTCAACTCATGCCGGAGTCAGTTTGCCACCGGAAACGTTTCCAACGCCTACAGCTACTGGCTGGACCCGATCCGGTATGCCCTGGTGTTTGGCGAATCCTCGAACGGGACGCTGCCGGAGCGTGGGGCAGGGTTTCTCTTTGCGCGCTGGCTGCTGGACCAGTTCGGCAGCGGAGAGAACGGCTTGGCCTTTACCCGTGCCCTGGTGGGCACCAATCGCCTCGGGCAGGCCAACATCGAAGCCGTGACCGGTCAGGGGTTTGCGCTGCTGGCCGGGCAGTGGCTGCTGACCAGCTACGCCGATGACCTGCCGGGGCTGGTGGAGCCGAGTGGCAAGCTGGCCTATGACACCTGGGATTTTCGCACCGTCATGAACAACCCGGCCAACAGCGGCCTCTTTCCCAACGGGTACCCGTTGCGGCCGGAAATCGTGGCTTCCAACGCGATCCGGACCGGGGAGCTCAAGGGTGGATCCGGTCGGTACTTCCTGCTCCGGCCTGGGGGAACCCCCAAGGAGCTGCTGCTCTCGGGTGCTTCCGGATCGACCAATCAGCCAGAACAGGAGCTGCTGGCGAGGCTGGCCGTGCTGCGCATCAAGTGAGCATTCCCGCAGTGCGTCTCGGAGCGGCACTCTTGCTGCTGGTGGCTGGCGGCGCCCCCGGAGCGGCGGGGCAGTCCCGACCGGTCACTGTGGTGCACGAACTGCCCGCGTCGGTGCGGGTCGCGGGGCTGGCGGGGGCGGGGGTCGCCAACATCGGCTATGCGGGAACGGTCTTTGAGAATCCGTCCGGGTTGGCACCGATCCGGACCCTGAGTTTCGAGGCGGCGCTGGCGCGCCCTCCGGCCGGGGCCACCTATGGCATGGCTGCCGTCGCGGCTCGAGTCGGAACGTTCAACCTCGGCGGCGGAGCCCAGTACTACCGCTACCGCGGCGGCGGCCCGGTCCGCGACAACGTCCTCAGCGTGGGTGCGGTCACCTGGCGGCGGGGTGGGCTCGCGCTCGGCGGGGGCCTCAAGTATCTGTCCGTGGAAGACTCGTCCGGCACGATTGACCGGACGGTGGTGCGTGACCTTGGCGTGACGGTGGCCCTCTTTGACGTGGCTGCCATGGGACTGAGCTGGCAGAACTACGGCGCGACGGCGCTCCAGGGCCAGCCCATCGCGATTCCCGGTTCGTTTCACCTGGGATTCGCGGTCAACCTGATCGATACCTATGACAGCGGAAGACTCCTGGCCCTGGTCGAAACGACCTGGACCAGCGGGGAGCCCCGGCGGACCATCCTGGGGCTCGAGGGCGGGGCCGTGATCAGCGGACTGGGATTGATTGCCCGGGTGGGCCACGGCGCGCAGGCTTCGTCGACCGGATACTCCAGGACCGCCTTCGGTGGTGGCCTGGTTCTTGGCGCCGCGCGGATCGATTACGCCTACCGTGGCTCGGCCACCGGGGGGCGGCCGACTCACCTCTTCGGCGTGCGCTGGACGCGGTGAGGGGACGGCGGATCCGCATGGGCATCCTGATCGCCGCCGCAGCGCTCTTCTTCGGGTTTGGCACCGCCTGGCTGGCCAGCCACGACGTCCGGTATCTGACCCGGGCCGGCCTCGAAGAGGTGGCGATACTCCAGAAGGCCAGGTCGTTGGACGACATCCTGGCCGATGCAGACACCCCGCCCGACACCCGGGCCTGGATTGGGCTGGTCAAAGCCGCACGGGATTTTGCGGCGTCGATCGGCTACGAGGCCGGCAAGACCTATACGACGTATACCGACATCGGCCGCGACACCCTGCTCCTGGTTGTGTCCGCTTCCGCCCGTGAGTGCATCTGTCCCCACATCTGGAAGTATCCGATCGTCGGGCGCATTCCGTACAAGGGATTCTTCGACCCCGCCATGGCCGAGCGTGAGGCTCGCCAATTCCGGGAGCGGGGGCTGGACGTCTATCTCCGCCCCGCCTCGGCGTTCTCCACCCTGGGCTGGTTCAATGACCCGCTCCTCTCGACCGCCATGGTGCGCGATTCGGTGGAACTCGCCGCGCTGGTCTTCCACGAAATTGCCCACAACACGCTCTATGTAAAAAGCGCGACCCCATTCAACGAGAGCTTTGCCCAGATGGCCGGGTACCGTGGGGCCGAAGCCTTTTTCCGGAGCCGGGGAGACACCGTCCTGGCGCGCCGCGCCGCCGATCGCTGGGCCGACGAGATCGTGCTGGCAGAGTACTATTCAGCGTTTGTGGAACGCCTGGAGGCGTTCTACGCCACTCAGCCGGAGCCCGCGGCGCTGGACAGCGGGCGGAACGCCATGGCCCAATGGTCCCGGGAGCAGTTGCAGGGCCCCTATGGAGCCAGGCTGAAGACGTATCGGGTCGGGACGCTCGCGGAGCGCCCGCTGAACAACGCCCAGCTTGTCGGGGTACGGATATATCGCACCCATCTTGATTGGTTCGAGCAGTGGTATCATGCCCAGGGAGCTGACGTCACCCGCGCCGTCGCCGAGTTGCGTCGCTTGATGGAGGGGGCGGAGGGCGACGAGGCCTTCAAACGACTCGCTCAGGCCACCCCGGTGATTGTTCCCAAGGCTCCATCCCCTGGCCGCTGAAACCTGATACCCGATACCCGACACCCATTCCCCATTCCCGGCCCATCATGCCCACCCCACTCAACGACACCGACCGTTCGCGCCTCCTGGCAGAGCTCTCCGCGTTTCTGGCAATCCCCAGCATCAGCGCGTTGCCGGATCACACCGCCGATTGTCTGACTGCCGCCCACTGGTTGATCGGCCACCTCGAGGGTCTGGGGTGCCCCAAGGTGGAACTGCTGAAGGGCAAGGGGCACCCCGTGGTCTGGGCCGAGGGTCCGCGGGTTCCCGGCCGGCCCACGCTGCTGATATACGGGCACTACGACGTCCAGCCGGTGGACCCTCTCCACGAGTGGGTGACCCCTCCATTCACGCCGACGGTGCGCGACGGGAAGCTTTACGCCCGCGGGTCGGCAGACGACAAGGGGCAGGTGTACGGCCTGTTGGAGGCGTACCGCTCGGTCCTCAATGCCGATGGCATGCCACCCTGCAACGTGAACTTCATCTTCGAGGGCGAGGAGGAGTGCGGCGGGCAGGTCATCTTTGACCTGCTCGAGGCGGAGCCGACCCGCGCTGCGGCCGACGCGGTGCTGGTCTGCGACATGAGCTACTACGCCGCCGGGATGCCGGCCGTGTACACGGCGTTGCGGGGGATGTGCTACGCCGAGATCCATGTCCGGACCCTGCAGCGCGACCTCCATTCCGGCACCTACGGAGGGGTGGCACCGAACGCAGTGGAAACCCTGGTCCACATGCTGGCCCAGCTCAAGGATGCCGAGGGGAAGATCCACATCCCCGACATCTACTCCGCCGTGGTGCCTCCGACACCTGAGGAACTCGATGGGTGGAAGACTCTGCCGCTGGACATTGCCGAGTATCTGGAGAAGGAGGTGACGGCCAAGGCGCTGACGGGCCGGACGGAGTACTCGGTCTTCGAGCGGACCTGGGCGCTGCCCACCCTGGAAATTCATGGGATTCGGGGTGGCTTTGTCGGGGAAGGGGCCAAGACCGTCATCCCGGCCGAAGCCACCGCGAAGGTCAGCCTGCGACTGGTGCCCGGGCTCCCGCTTGCCATGGTGGAACGCAATTTGACCGAGGCGGTGCGCAAGTTGGCCCCGGCCTGGGCCGACGTGGACGTGCGGCTGCTCCACGGCGGGGACCCGGTGCAGATGGACATCACCTCGCCGGCGTTTGCGCTGCTCGATCGGGCGTTCGAGGAGGTCATGGGGCGTCGGTCGGTGGCGGTGCGAGCCGGGGGGTCGATCCCGGTGGTGCCCAAGCTGGGGATTGCCGGGGCGCCGGTGGTGATGACCGGGATCGGGCTGCCGGACGACGGGCTCCATTCGCCCAACGAGAAGCTGACACTCAGCCAGCTGTGGGAGGGTGTCGCGGTGTTCGGGCGGTTTTTCGAGCTGTTTGGGGAGGAAATGCCGATCGGATCACCGACCGCCTGATGGTGGTGCGCTGATGCATGGCAGCGGGAGCTTCGTGTGCGAGGATTGCGGTGGGCGATTCGGCGGGATGCACGGGGGGATCTGTGGCGACTGCGGGCGGCTGCTCTGCGGTCGGCATCTGCACGGTTGGCTGGGCCAGTTCTGGCGGCCCGTCGTGGCAGCAGACCCTCAATGCTCGAAATGCAGAGGAGGCGCCGAGCGGCGATCGCCGACAGACTGAGCCACACCGGCCTTGATCAGTCGATCATATCCTCGTTCCCGCTGGCGCGCCGCCCCTCCGGGTACTGCGCCTCAGTCCGCGCCAACAGGTCATCGGCCCCGATGATGGCCTTGACCGACACGATGACCCCGCCGACCACGTCGTCGGCCCAGTAGGGATCGGGTCGCTCCCCCTCGGGGAGCGCGGCGGCGGCATCTTCGAGGTACTGGATGGCGGTGGTGATCCAATCGGCCTGGGCGCTGGCCACCAGAGACCACGAGCCGGTGGCTCGCAACTCCAGGTCTGCCAGAGACTTGAGGTGCTGGCTGATTTCGGTGGTGACCTGCGCTGAACGCATCCGCTCGGCCACCTGCGAGAGCACCGCTCGGCGTTCGCTTTCCTGCGGTTCCGGGAGCGGCGCCAGATAATGCCGTTGATCGGCCACCATTTCGGCCAACCGGACGCATACGGCACGGATGGCCGGGGTCAGCGCCGCGGGTGCCTCGCGCGACCAGCTGGCAGCGGCCCGGAGGATCTCCCCGACTTTCGCATCCGCCTGCGCTGCCACTGTCGGTCGATCGGTCCCCTCTTCCATGACCCGAAAGATAGGCGTGCCCCCTTGAGCGGGAAGGGGCGCCCGGGATCTACTCTCGTGGTCCGCGACGCATCCGGACCGGATCGGGCCGGCCAAATCGCTGTTCCGCCCATGGATTGCCGTACATGTGGTACCCGTTGTCCTCCCAGAATCCGGGGGCATCGGCCTCCAGGACCTCAAACCCGGTGACCCACTTGGCGCTCTTCCAGAAATAGAGGTGTGGCACCAGCAGGCGGACCGGTCCCCCATGCTCGGGGGTCAGCGGCTCCCCGTCGTGGTGAGTGGCGAGCAGGTTCTCGGGCCGGTCCAGATCGCTGATGGGGAGGTTGGTGGTGTAGTCGGGTTCGCCGTGCACCAGGACATGGCTGGCATCGGGATGGAGCTGGACCGATTGCAGCAGGGCGCGGATGGGGGTTCCCGAGAACCGGTTGTCGTAGCGGCTCCACCGGGTCACGCAGTGGATGTCGCAGAGGGTTTCCTGATGGGGCAGGGCCTGCAACTGCTCCCAGTTCCACTCGACCGGGGTCGCGACGGCGCCCCAGATGCGGAAACTCCACTGCGCCGGATCGACCCGCGGGACCCGTCCATAGTGCAGCACCGGCCATTTCCTGGTGACGATCTGGCCCGGGGGAAGGCGCTGATCCCCGGCATTGCGGACATCGATGGAGTCGGTCATCGGGGAGTCCCTTCGTGAAGTGGCGATCCAAAGAAAACGTCAGGAGGCACCCCAAGGTTCCCCAGATTGCCCACTACCGGCGCTCGGTCGAACTGGTGTCCCATGGCGGCGATCACGGCCGCACCGGTCTCTCGCCACACTCGCCCGCCCCCGCTCGGCTCGCCGAGTTCGGCGTGAACGCTCGTCATCGTGACGCCTGCTATCCCGCAGGGCACCACCAGCCCGAAACCGCGCAGGTCGTTGTGGACATTCAACGCGAAGCCATGAAAGGTGACCCACTGCTTCACGTGGATTCCCAGGCTCGCAATCTTGCGCCCGCGGGTCCAGACCCCCGTCAGCCCGGGGTTCCGCTCCGCCGGGATTCCGAGGGTGCCCAGTGCCTCGATGAGCACCGCTTCGAGCTGCCGGAGGTACCAGTGCAGGTCCTGGCGATGGTGGTGCAGATCCAGGATCGGGTAGCCTACCAGTTGGCCGGGCTCATGAACCGTGACATCGCCCCCGCGCTCCACCTCCTCGACCGTGAAGCCGGCAGCTTCAATCGTCGGGGTCGCCAGGGGAAGGCTCGAGGCCCGGGTACCACGGCCGAGGGTCACCACGGGATCGTGTTCCACCAGGAGCAGGAGGTCGTGTTTCAGGGTGCCCGCCATCCGGCGGCGGCAGAGGTCGCGTTGGAGCTCCAGGACCGGCCGATAGGGCTGGCGACCGAGGTCAATGACCTCAAGGGGGGCGGTCACGCGACGGCGGCGCGCTGCCGGCCCACCCGGATACCCAGTTGCCAGGCACCCAGCGCCGCCACGATGGCAAGCATCAACAAGCCGCCGCGTCCGCCGAGGCCGTCGGCCAGGTAGGTCGAAACCACGGAGACGAGGAGGGTGGCGAAGGTGGTGGCCATGGCGAGGCCGCCCTGTCGGTACGGCGAGCGGACCGGTGCCAGGGAAATCCACACCGACGCGGCGCTGAACAGCAGTCCGCCCATCGTCCCCGCCAGCAGGACCACGGCGGGCGCCGAGCCGATCGAGGGGGGGGCGGATCCGGCGGGTCCGGTTTGCAGGGTGCGCACCGTCCAGGTGACCAGGGCAATGATCGCGGTGCCCCCCACGATAGCGAAGCCCATCGCGGCGATGGCCAGCGGGACGTAGTCCCGGGTGGGCGCGTCAGCGCCGAGCGGGTTCGGGGAGGGGGGCGGGTTGGACATGGAAGTGAGAAGTGAGAAGGAAGCAGCAAGAAGTGTGAGAAGGCGTGACTTCTCTCTTCTCGCTGCTGGCTTCTCCCTCCAATCAGGAGTGCAGCACCCGGCCCATGCTGTCCAGGCTCGCTTCGGCGATCGCCTCGGACAGGGTGGGGTGGGCGTGGATGAACAGGTCGATCTCTGCCACCGTGTACTCGTTCTCGCGGGCCAGGCCAAGCTCGTGGATCATCTCGGAAGCGTGCCCGCCGACGATGTGGGCGCCGAGGATCTCGCCGAACTTCTTGTCGCGGATGATCTTGACGAAGCCCTCGGTCTCATTCGAGGCCCGGGCGCGGCCATTGGCGCTGAACGGGAACTTGCCGACCTGATAGTCGATCTTCTTCTCCTTGACCTGATCCTCGGACATCCCGATGCTGGCCACTTCGGGGTGACAGTAGGTCACGCTCGGGATGTTGTCATACCAGATCGGGTGATGGTCGTGTCCGGCGATCATCTCGGCCACCACGACACCCTCCCGGCTCCCCTTGTGTGCCAGCATCGGTGGGCCGGCCACGTCGCCAATGGCGTAGACGCCCTTGGCGGTGGTTTCCAGGGTGGCCAGGTTCACCTGGACGAATCCTCGCTTGTCGAGCTGGACACCGGCCGCCTTGAACCCGATCCCCTCGGTGTTCACCGCCCGCCCGGCCGCCATCAACACCTTCTCGGCCTCCACGATCTTCGTTTCGCCGCCCACCTCGAGGTGGAGCTTGACGCCGTCGGCCCCGACCTCGGCTTTGGTGACCTTGGCACCGGCATACACGTCGATGCCGCGCTTCTTGAAGCTCTTGGCCAGGACCTCGCTGGAGTCGCTGTCCTCCACCGGGAGGATCCGGGGCAGCGCCTCGATCAGGGTGACCTGGGAGCCAAAGGCATTGAAGATGTCGGCGAATTCACAACCGACCGCCCCGGCTCCGACCACGGCAAGGGTCTTCGGTGCCTGCTCCAGGAACAGCGCCTCGTCCGAGCTGATGACACTGGTCTTGTTGATCTCCAGGCCGATCTGCGGAATCCCCTTGACCCGGGAACCGGTGGCAATGACCACCGCCTTGGTGGCGCTGTGGGTGTCGTCGCCCACCTTGACCTTCTTGCCGGGCAGCAGGATCCCGGTGCCCTTGAGTACGGTGATCTTGTTCTTCTTCATCAGGAACTCGGCGCCCTTCGAGTTCTGGTCCGCGACCCGGCGGGATCGCTTCATGGCCACGCCGTAATCCAGCGTGAAGTTGTCGATGGCAATGCCCAGGTCCCTGGCTTCATGCCCGATCACCCGCGCCATCTGGGCGCTGTACAGCAGCGCCTTGGTCGGGATGCAGCCGATGTTGACGCAGACACCGCCCAGCTTGTCCCGCTCCACGACTGCGGTGGAGAGGCCCAACTGCGAGCAGCGAATGGCGGAGACATACCCGGCTGGACCACCGCCGATGATGATGACGTCAAAGGTTGCCACGGGTACCCCTGCAAATTGGATTGTCTGTGTGCTGTCGGCCGGGAATGGGGAATAGGGAATGGGGAATGGGCGCGCCTGAGCGGCTCATCATGCGCGTCCCGCTCCCCGTGCTCTGCTCCCCTGGCTCATATTCCCGAGCCGCCATTCCCCATTCCCTATTCCCCATTCCCCGTCCTACCACACCAACGCCAGCGGATTCTCCAGCAACAGCTTCAGCGTCTTCAGGAACCCCGCCCCGGTGGCCCCGTCAATGACCCGATGGTCGCACGACATGGTCAGCATCATGCGCCGGCGTGGCACGATGGCGCCATCGACCACGGCGGGAATCTCGGCGATGCGGCCCACGGCCAGGATCCCGGCCTCGGGCGGGTTGATGATGGCGGTGAACTCGTGGATATCCATCATGCCCAGGTTCGAGATCGAGAAGGTGCCACCGGTGTATTCCTCCGGGGTCAGCTTCCGGTCCCGGGCCCGCTTGGCCAAGTCGCGCGCATCGGCGCTGATCTGTCGCAGTGACTTCCGGTCGGCGTGACGGATGACCGGGGTGATGAGCCCGTCCGGGATCGCCACCGCCATGGCAATATGAACCTCGCGCCATTGCCGGATTGCCCCCTCCGTCCACCAGGCGTTGCAGGCGGGGTGCTGCGCCAGCGCCACCGCCGTGGCCTTGATGATGATGTCATTGAACGAGACCTTGCCGGCATCTCCGGCCACGGCATTCAAGGCCGCGCGCGCCTCCCAGGCCCGCTCCATGTCCACTTCGGTGGTCAGGTAGAACGTGGGTATCGGGCCGATGCTCTGGGCCAGCCGCTTGGCAATGGTCTTGCGCATCTGGGAGAGCGGGAGGTCTTCGTAGGCCGGGCCCTCGGAGGCAAACACCGGCGTCGCCACTGGCGAACCGGCCGCCGGGGCGGCAACCACGCCCTCGAGGTCGCGTTTGATGATCCGTCCGTCGGGGCCGCTGCCACTCATCGACTGCAGGTCGAGGCCCTGCTCAGCCGCCATTTTCCGGGCCAGCGGCGAGGCCTTGACCCGTCCGTCGGTCGCCGCCGGTGCATCGGCCTTGCTCGGTGCCTTCTCGTCTGCCTTGTCCTGCTTATCCGCCGTCTCCGGCTTGTCCGCCGTGTCCGCCTCGTCCGCCTTCTTCGTCTCTTTCGTCTCCTCAGGCTTCGTTCCCTCACCACCCTCGATCTCCTCCCCGGGCTCCCCGATCCATCCCACCACCTCCGATACCGGAACGGTGCCACCGGCCGGTACCACCTGCGCCAGCATCGTTCCCGATGCCCGGGCCACCAGCTCCATCACGGCCTTGTCGGTCTCCACCTCGGCCAGCACATCGCCCTGGGCGACGGCGTCGCCCACGGCCTTCTTCCACTCCACCAGCCGCCCCTCTTCCATCGTCGGCGACAGCGCTTCCATCACGACCTTGGTTGCCATGGCGTCCTCAGTCGAGGTAGAGGACGCGCCGGGCAGCGGCAACGACCTTGGCGGGATCAGTCTTGGAGGCCTTCTCCAGATGCTTGTTGTACGGCATCGGCACGTCGGCCCCGGTCACCCGGAGGATCGGCGCATCGAGCAGGTCGAACGCCTCACGCTGGATCAGGTCCACCACCTGGGCACCGACACCCGCAAACGACCACCCTTCTTCGGCCACCACCACCCGGTTGGTCCGGCCGACCGACTCCAGGATCGCGGTGGTGTCGAGCGGGGCAATCGTCCGCAGGTCGATCACGTCGGCTTCAATGCCGTCCTTGGCCAGCTGGTCGGCGGCCTTGAGCGCCACCGGCACCGTCTTGGCATGGCAGACGATGGTGACGTCCTTCCCCTCGCGCTTCCGGTCGGCCTTGCCGATCGGGACCAGCAGTTCCGGATCGTCCGACACCTCGCCCTTGGTGTTGTAGAGCATCTCGCCCTCGATGAACACCACCGGGTTGTCGTCGCGGATGGCACTCTTGAGGAGTCCCTTGGCGTCGGCGGGAGTGGCCGGCATGACCACCTTGAGCCCGGGGATGTGGGCATACCAGCTCTCGAATGACTGCGAGTGCTGGGCGCCGAGCTGGAGCGCCGAGCCACCGGGACCGCGAAACACGATCGGACACCCGATCTGGCCGCCGGACATGTAGCGCAGCTTGGCCGCCGAATTCACCACCTGGTCAATGGCCAGCAGCGCAAAGTTCCAGGTCATGAACTCCACGATCGGCCGCAGGCCGGTCATCGCCGCGCCCACGCCGATGCCGGAGAAGCCAAGCTCCGCGATGGGGGTATCGACCACCCGCTTGGCCCCGAACTCCGCCAGCAGGCCGCGGCTGACCTTGTAGGCGCCGTCGTACTCGGCCACTTCCTCACCCATGAGGAAGACGTCCGGATCCCGATGCATTTCCTCGCGCATCGCCGCATTGAGCGCGTCGCGATAGGTCATGACGGCCATGGTCAGTTCATCTCCGCGTAGACATCGGTAAACAGCTCGCCCGGTTCCGGGTCCGGGGCCTCCTCCGCAAAACGGATGGCGTCGTCGGCCTCCGCCAGGGTCTCGGCGTCCAGCGCGGCGTAAGTCGCGTCGTCCAGGTACCCGCCCGCCCGCATCCGCTCGGCGAGGAGGTGGATCGGGTCGCGCTTGCGGTACTCCTCGACCTCGTCCTTGGAACGATAGGTGCCGTGCGCGGCGTCGGACATCGAGTGCCCAACGAACCGATAGGTCCGGATCTCGAGCAGCGTGGGAAGCGAATCGGTCCGGGCCCGTTCAATCGCCACATCCATGGCGGCGCGGACCGCCAGGACATCCTGGCCGTCCACCACCTGGCTGGCCATACCATAGGCCGCGCCGCGATCGGCCAGCGAGTGGCCAGCGGAGGAACGGTGCAGGGCGGTGCCCATGCCGTAGCCGTTGTTCTCAATGACGAAGATGCAGGGCAGTTGCCAGAGCTGGGCGATATTCAACGTCTCGTGGAAGGCACCAATGTTCGCGGCGGCTTCGCCAAAAAAGCAGAGCGATACTGCATCGGTACCCCGATACTTGGCCGCGAACGCGAACCCGGCGGCGAGCGGGATCTGGCTGCCAACGATGCCGTGGCCGCCCATGAAATTGAGGCTGGCGTCGAAGATGTGCATCGAGCCGCCCTTGCCCCCGGAGCAGCCGGCCGCCTTGCCGTAGAGTTCCGCCATCACGGCCCGCGGGGTCATGCCGCGGGCCAGCGCCTGGCCATGTTCCCGGTAGGCGCTGATGACATAGTCCTGGGGGCGCAGCGCGGAGATCGTCCCGACCGCCACCGCCTCCTGGCCGATGTAGAGGTGGCAGAAGCCGCCGATCTTGCCGAGGCTGTAGGCCTCGCCGGCCTTCTCCTCGAAGTGACGGATCAGCATCATTGTGCGGAGGTACGCCGTCTGCACGGCCACCGTCTCCGGGGTCACCGGGGCGGGGGCCCGCATGGCGGGGGGTGCGGTCATGCATTCCTCTTGGCTTTGGCCTGGTCTACCTGCTCCCAGGCATGATAGGACGACCGGGTCAGGGGGCTGGCCTGCACATGGTCAAAGCCCATTTCCCGGCCGAGTGCTTCGAGCTCGGCAAACTCTGCGGGAGTGTAGTACCGCGCCACAGGGAGGTGGCTGGCGGACGGTCGCAGGTACTGGCCCAATGTCAGGATGTTGACATCGCTGCGGCGCAGGTCGCGCATCGCGACCAGCAGTTCGTCCCACTCTTCGCCCATGCCGAGGATGATTCCCGACTTGGTCAATCCGTCAGGAGTGATCTCCCGGGCCTTGGCGAGCAGCGTCAGGGCCCGGTCGTATTTTCCACCCGGGCGCACGGTACGGTACAACCGTTCCACCGTCTCGAGATTGTGGTTCAGGATGTCCGGCTGGGCGTCGAGCACGATCCGGAGGGCCTGCTCCGACCCCTTGAAGTCCGGGATGAGGACCTCGACCGAGGTGGCGGGAAGCCGACGCTTGATCTCGGTGATGCAGCCGGCAAATCCTTCGGCGCCGCCGTTTTCGAGGTCGTCGCGATCCACCGAGGTGATGACGACGTGGGCCAATTCCATGGTGGCCACCGCTTCGGCCAGTCGGACCGGTTCCAGCGGGTCGAACGCCTTCGGGGTGCCGTGCGACACCGCGCAATAGGCGCAGTTGCGGGTGCAGACGTCGCCGAGGATCATGAAGGTGGCGGCCTTGTGCTCCCAGCACTCCCCGATGTTGGGACAGCGGGCTTCCTCGCAGACGGTGTGGAGATCGAGCTCCCGCATCAGTTGCTTGAGCTTGAGGTAGTTGGACCCGCCGGGCGCCTGGACCTTGAGCCACGACGGCTTGCGCGGCTGGGCGCTCAGCAGCGATACCGGCGCCGTGCCGTTTGGCGCGGGGGAGCGGGTGAGTTGAACCAGCGCTTGGGCAGGTGCTGCAGCCACGCATCCTCTCCTTGAAGCTGGAGGCTGAATCCCGGATGATCAGAACCCGGAAATCTAGCCGGGAAAGGGGGTGGGGGAAAGGGTGAATGAGGTCCCGAGAGCACTGCGGGGGTCGATGGTAACTCGTTTTGGCCAAACAACTTGACTCGGTGAGGTCGACTTGGTGGGGCCGCCCGGGAGGATCAACGATAGAGGATCGCCCGTTCTCCCACCCGGATGGCGGCCTCGATCCGGCTGGCCTGGGCCACTGGAGGGCATGCTCGCCCGGGGTCGTAGCCGCAGAAAGGGTTCCGTGACCGGTTGAAGTCGATCAGGAACCGTCCCTCGGGGAGCTCAGTCAGGGTCACGAAACGGCCGGTCGGGTGGCTGGTGTCTGCATTGGTGGCATCCACGAAATGCACTTCAAACTCCGCGATCCCGCCGGGGGACGGCGGCAACCGCCAAACCGTCAACCGGCTCACGGTGCCTCCCACACTGATCAGCATGGTGCCCGCGGTGGTGACATCCATCAACTGTCCCTCGTCCGAGACCACCTGGTAGGTGGCACCGGTTCGATCCGGTTGGATCGCGGAGAGAAATACCAGGCCGCCGTCGTAGGGGTACCACCCGAGGAACTCGGTATCGCGGAGTGCCCGACTCAGGGGGCTCTCCGGAGACTGCCGCAGCCAAGCCTCGTACTCATCCCGCTCGTGGAGGACCGCGGCACGGCTCTGGGCGTGTACCGATCCACAGGCGACCAGGCCCAGGAGGGCAAGTCGCAAAGCTCCGGTCATGACGTCGGTAGCGCCCCCACGAGCAGGATCGGCGTGGTGGGCTGCGCCGAGCCGCCGGCGGGTTCCAGGGTGACCGCCGCGGCGCTCACACCGTCTCCGGGGGGCAGATTGACACCTGCGAGTACCACGCTGCCATCCGCCCCAGTGGTGAACAATTGGCTCGGCACCGGTACCCCATCGCGAATGAGCCATAACTGGTACACCTGACCAGATGGAGCGGGGGGCAACCTGAACGCATGCAACACCGCGGTGTTGGTGCGGCGATTCCAGAACAACTGCATCCCCGGCGCCTGGGGGCCCGCGGCAACCAACTGGATCACGGTCAGTTCACGCTCGGCATCCAACAGGGTCGCCAAGGTAGCCTCGCGCTCGGTCAGCACCTCCTGTACCCGGGCCAGGTCCTGACGGTTCGCTTCGAGCTCGGAACGCAGTTGCCGGGATTGCTGGAAGAGAACGCCAGCTCCCACCACAGCGAGGACCGCCGCTGCGATCGACAGCCAGGCCCAACGAGGGGTGGCCTCCGTCCGACGCCCCGGCGTCGGGGTGGGGAGTGCCGTTGTTTTCTCGCGGGTCACCCGGGCCATGACGCGATCCTTGAGCGCCGACGGCAGCGATGGGGTGTTCTCCGTGCCTGCCAACAAAGCCTGAACCTCGCGGTACTCCGTCACCTCGCGGACCAGGGTGGGATCGGCCTGCATCGCCGCCTCGAACGCGGAGGCCTCGGCCTGGTCCAGCGCCCCGAGGGCGTAGGCCGCCGCGAGATCGCGTAGCTCGGCTCGATCGGGCGCGTTCATTGGGCCGGCTCCGCGTGATAGTAGGGACGCAGGGTGTCACGGAGTTTTGCCATGGCCAGCCGTACCCGGGTCTTGATGGTACCGAGTGGCTCCCCGAGCTGCGTGGCAATCTCCGATTGGGAGAGTCCCCCGAAGTAGGCCAGCTCAATCGCCTGACGCTGCGGGTCCGGCAAGGCCCCGAGCGCCTCTGCCACCGCCCGCTGCCGTTCCCGGGTCAGGACGGGAGCGTCCGGGGCGGACGGTCCCTCGCCGGTGGAGCGGGGTGCCCCCACGGTGGCGACTGAGGCCTCCTCCAGTCGGCTCCGGCGTCCTCGGGCACGGACCAGGTCGAGGGCCCGGCTGCGCGCCATGGTGGATAACCAAGCCGGGACCGATCCTCGACTGGCGTCGAACCGATCAGCAGACTTCCAGGCCTGAGCGAACGCCTCAACGACGATCTCCTCGGCGTCCGACTGGTCGCGAGTCAGCCGCATCGCCGTGGCCAGCACGAGGCTGGCCCACCGGTCGTACAGCCCCGCCAGTGCGGCGTCCTCTCCCCGCGCCATGCGCTGGACGAGGTCGGCATCGGAGACCAGCTGCGCAGTCGGCATCGGGTCAGCCATGCGACTGGGGGATGGGATGCTCCAGAGAAACGCGGGGAGTCGGGGGGCAATCGCGATCACCGGGATTCTAGCCCATGCGCCCGAGGTAGTCCAGCAGTCGTGTCCATACCCAAGGTACGCCGGCCAGGTCGGCGCGGATGGCGGGCGACGCTGGGAGACCCGAAAGCCGGCACCTGATGGGTACCGGCTCGGGTGACGCCGCTCCAAGATTCAGCGCGCCGGCGCGCCCGGCCGAGCCTGGGAAATCGTCGCGCGGATGGCGTGCAGTTCCTGCTCGGCCTGTTGGGCCGCGGACTCGTCTCCCAGCGCGCGATGGACCTCGACCAGCAAGGTCCAGCTTTCGAGGGTGGGCCGGCGCTCGACCTCGCGCAGTGCCACGGTCAGGGCGGCCTCGCGTCCGGCCGCGCCCTTCGCCAGCGACGCGCGAATGATCTCCGGCCCTTGGAGGGCCTCCTGCGCGTCGCCCGCGACTACGCGCCGAAACTCCGCCTCGAGTTTCTCAGCCCGGTCGTGGTTTCCGAGCCCTCGCTCTGCCGCTGCCAGTCGTCGGTAGAGGTCGGGGTGGGCAGCTGAAAGGATGCTTCGGTAGAGGCGCGTCGCGTGCTCCCACCGGCCAGCGGCGAGGGCCAGGGACGCGAGCCCCTCGATCGCGCCGCGGTAGCCCGGTTGGATCCGGAGCGCAGCCTCGAAGGCCGCGCTGGCTTCTGTTGGCTCATCCGCCAGGCGCCCGACTTCGGTCAGGCACCAGGCACGACTGACGGCGCCGGCGGCCGATTGTTCCAGGGTCGTGCAGATCGCTCGCTGAGTTCCTGCCGCAGCGGTGGCATTCCCGACGGCCAGGTACCAGCCCACCCGGCGCGCCAGAGTGGACACCGCGTGCGGCGGCAGCGGTTGCAGCGCCGAATAGGCGTCAGGGTAATGGCCGATGGCCAGTGCGGCGTCGAAGTAGCTGCCGATCGCATCGCGGTCCGCAGGATCGTGCCGACGGGCTGAGTCGGCGGCGGCCAGCGCCTCGGCGAATCGGTGCTGCATCAGCAGCACCGAGGAAAGTCGGCTCCAGTCTCGGGAACGGTCGAGGGACGTGACAATGACTTCTCGTGCCAGCGCCTCAGCCCGGGCGATGTCGCCAAAATCTGCCGCCAGGGCAAACCGCTCACCGTAGCGTCCCACGAGTTGCCGGCGGGCGGTGCGATCCACGGGATCGTTGCTGGCCCGAGCCTCGTAAAAGGCGATCCCGGCACTGATGCGCTCGACTGCTGGCCCGGCCTGCTCCGGCGAGGGCACTGCGCATCCCGCAGCGGCCACGATGGCCGCAACGAGATGGCGGAGGCGAGCCCGAATGCGCGGGCTGCTCATGGCAGGAAGGGGGCGGCCAGGAACGGGAAGGCGTTCAGGAACGCCTTGTCGTTGGCACTCACGTTGTCATCGTTCAGTGCCGCATTGCTCCCGAAGATCAGGCCAAGCTCCGCCGTGATGACATCGTCCTGGAGCCGCCGGCCATTCAGGAATGTGGTGGCCTGTGCCAGGTTGATCGGCTGGATATCCGGCAGGAGGGCATCCGCCAGGGCACCGGGGTTGGGGTGCCCGAAGGTGGTCAGGGTGCTGACCAGAAACGGGCGAAAGGCGGCCCGGTCACCAGCGGGAGCAGCGGTATTGTAGGCATCCTTGGAGCTGGTCGGGATGAAGACGGCGGCCACCGCCGGCAGCCCGAATCGTTCCATCTGCACCAGGTTCTTGCCGGTCAGGGCATTGCGGGCATCGTTCACGTCCGGGGCCATTGAATCACCACCGCATCCGGCCAGGAGGAGGGCGGCCGCCAGGGAGAGCTTCAGATTGGAGTGCTGCATATCAGGGATCCTCGTCGGATTGGGATTGAGATCAGTTGGTCGGAACATTGACGGTGCCCCAGATGCCGAGCTGGGTGGCACCGCCCAGCAGCGAGGCAGGTACCTCCACCACGAGGGCCAGGACATTGGTGCCGGCAAAGGTGTCAATGCCGGGGCTGCGGAACCCGGTCGCCGACCCGCCGAGGACGGCCTGAAACTGGGCCAGGTCGAAGAAGAATGGGTCGTCGCGGAGCCCGGCGAATGCGGTGATACCGTTCCGGGTTTCGGTCCGAGCGTTGGCGGTGTAGCTCACCGGTACCGTGACCATGGAGCCGGTCACCAGGCGGGAGGTGGCTCCAGTCATCGTCGGCACCGAGGGGCCGACGAACTGGATCACCTGAGTGCTGCCGGTTCCGGCGGCATAGGCCTGGATGACGTAGTCCTCCACCGCATCGCCGTTGGTGTCGATCTTCCACTGGTAGACCACGTTGGTGGGAAAGCGGACGGTGCCGGCATCGCTGGGGGCCTGCAGTCCGGCCACCGTCATGACCAGCACGAGATTCCCAGAGTTGGTCGGGCTGCGGAAGGAGTAGACATCGGCGATGTCGAGGCCGGGGTTGCTGCCGAGGAATGCGCTGTCTCGATGGTCCGCGGCCTGGACCAGCGCGACGCTGGTGCCGATCGCACCGAGCAGAGTGCCAAGAACCAGAGCCCTTTTGATGGGGGACGACTGTGGCATGCGGCCTTCTCCTGACTGAGGGTGGCAGCGACCGGACGCGTGCCGTTCGCGGTCGCTGTGCCTCAGGTACGCCGGGCTTCAGGAATCGGATCTGTGGCCGGATGGTGGCGGGGTTTGGTGCGGG
>JAWXBA010000162.1:0-15322 GCA_034439775.1 Gemmatimonadota bacterium
ATGCTGCGGTGTACGCCCGCCCCAGGTGCTGTCCCCTCCCGTAGCCACGGGCGTACACCGCAGCATTGCGGAAACGGGTGGGGGCGGTGGATGGCGAGGATGCCGCGCCCAGCCGGTAGGCCACGCCCCTTCTCACTTCTCACGGCCCCGCATGCGCTCCATTCTCTACATCGACCCCCCCGCCTTCTGCACCACCGTCGAGGCGCTGGTGGCACCCGCTCTCCGCAGCCGCCCGGTGGCGGTGGCGGCACCGGGAGCCGACCGGGCCACCATCCTGGCGCTCTCCCCGGAGGCGCGCGCCGCCGGGCTTGAGCGGGGCATGGCGGTGCGGCTGGCCCGCAAGCGGTGCCCGGACCTGCTCCTGCTGCCACCCAACCCACAGCTGTACGCCCGCGCCTCCCGGGCCCTGCACGAAGTGCTGCGCATCTATGCCCCGGTGATCGAGCCGCACGGCTATGGCCACGCCTTCCTGGACCTGACCGGCACCACCCGGCTCTTTGGCCCGGCGGTCGACGTGGCCGCCCGGATTACCCGGGAAGCACGGGCGCGCATTCGCCTGCCGCTGACGGTCGGGGTGGCGGTGAACAAGCTGGTGAGCGAGGCGGCCACCCGGGTGGGGCGGCTGGCGACCGCACTGCCATTGATCGAGGTGCCGGGCGGCGATGAGGCAGGATTCCTGGCGCCGCAACTCCTGGCGGTGCTGCCCGATCTTCCCGATGACATCCGGGAGCGACTCGACGAGTATCACCTCTGCCGGATCGGTGCGGTCGCGGCCATCCGCGAGACCGATCTCTGCGCCGTCTTTGGCCGGCGCGGTGCCATCCTGCGTCAGCAGGCGCGGGGCGTGGACCCCCGTCCGGTGCTCCCCCCCGAGATTCGCGCCGAGTTCCGTGCCAGTCATACCCTGGCCACCGACACCAACGACCGGGCGGTGCTGCACCCGTTGCTGCGACGCCTGACGGAGCAGCTCGGCAGCCGCCTCCGGCAGCGCGGCCTGGCTGCGCAGCGGCTGCGCCTGGCGGTGGACTATACCGACCATGCCGCAGTCGCTCACACCCAGTCGCTGCGCGAATCCACCCTCGATCTCGAGCTGTGGAGCGTGGCCCGCCAACTGCTGGACCGGGCCCTGGCACGGCGGGTGGCCGTGCGCACCGTTACCGCCACGGTGGATCAGCTTGTCGAGGCCAACCGGCAGCTGGACCTGTGGGAGCTGCCGACACCCCGGGCGTTCATTGTCCAGCAGGCGATGGACGCCGTGCGAAGGGAGAAGCGAGACGGGAGACGCCGAGCTGTTCGAGCGCCCGATGCTGGAGATCAACCAGGCGGGATTGTCATGGCTGACGCTTCTCAAGAAGCGGGAAGCGTTCCGCCTGGCCTACGGCCAGTTCGATCCTGAGGTGGTGGCACGCTACGGCGCCCGGGACCGGCAGCACCGTGACACGGACGCTTGTCAGCGTCCGCCAGGTCGCGCATCCACGCGGTTTTTCATGATGACTTCACGTGACGGGGTATATTTTCGTCACGCTCCTGATTCTACCAAGACCCCACGGAAGGGAACAGTCATGCTGCGTCGCATCGTGCTCCTCTCTTCAGCACTCCTCCTCTTAACATCCGAGGCCAGCGATGCACAGCCCAGTGACGCCTCCCGGATAACACTGTCGGGGTCCCTGCGCTCCAGGGCCGAAACCATGGACTGGTTCGGTGCTGCCCCCGGCGGGCGATACAGCTTTCTCGGCAGTACCCTCCGTGTCGGACTTGAGCAAAGGCGTTCCATGCTCGATTGGCGCATCGAGATCGCCGCTCCCATCCTGCTTGGTCTGCCCGAAGACGCGATCGCCCCGGCCCCACAGGGGCTCCTCGGACACGGCGCCAACTATACCAGGGCCAATGACGGCTCTGCCAACACCGCTGGTGTGTTCCTCAAGCAGGGATTCCTCCGCTGGCACACGGAGGATCGCCGGTGGCAGGGCCGGCTTGGTCGGTTCGAATTCAGCGACGGTGCCGAAACGGTGCCCGCCAGCCCGGTGCTGGCGGCCGTCAAGCGCGGTCGTGTTGCACAGCGCTTGATCGGGCCATTCGGCTTTACCCACGCGGGGCGGAGCTTCGACGGGGTAGACCTGGCGTATCAGCGCCCAGGGCTCCAGGTCACCCTCATGGCCGGACGACCCACCAAGGGCGTCTTTGCAGTGGATGGGTGGGAGGGTGTCGAACACACGGGATTCGGATATGCCTCAGTGACCCTGCCAGGCCTCAGCGGCACAGCGCAGAGCGAGTTCCGTGCATTCGGCGCCTATTATCGTGACAACCGCATGCTGGTGAAGGCCGACAACCGGCCGCTGGCAGTCCGCCAAGCGGATACCGACCCCATTATGATCGGAACGATCGGCGGGCATTACCTGCAACTGCTGACCACTGGCGCCGGACCGGTGGACCTCATGGCGTGGGGAGCATGGCAATTCGGTTCCTGGGGCAACAGTGACCACTCGGCCCAGGCGGTGGCGGTCGAAGCTGGCTGGCAGCCAAAGATGCTCCCGGGATTGCGGCCTTGGCTTCGGGCGGGCTATTTCCATGGCAGCGGCGATGACGATGCCACCGATGCCACCCACAGTACGTTCTTCCCATTACTGCCAACCCCCAGGCTCCATGCTCGCTTCCCGTTCTACAACTCCATGAACCTGGAAGAAGCTTCGGTCAGCCTGACCCTGCGACCGGGCACGCGGACAACGGTTCGTGGCGACCTGCGCGAACTGCGGCTGGCCAATGACAGCGATGGCTGGTATCTCGGCGGCGGCGCTTTCGCCGACAATGATTTTGGGTATGCCATGCGACCGTCCCACGGCAGCCGTTCGCTGGCAACCCTCATGGATCTCAGTGTCGACGTTCGCCTCCACCCGCGCTGGATGCTCGGGGCATACGCCGGCCGTGCGGATGCGGAAAGGGTAATCACCGGCACGTATGCCACCTCTCCCAATGGCTGGTACGGTTTCCTGGAGCTGGAGTATCGGTGGTAAGCACCGGTCGGGCGCTTTTCCTGGCTGCTGCCATCCTTGCTGGCAGCGCCGCAGGCCTGGGCCTGTTCACGTTCGGGTACGCCAAGGGCGGCTCCTACCTGACCGATGACCCGGCGGCATGCGCGAACTGCCACGTGATGCAGGATCAGTATGATGCCTGGATCAAATCGAGTCATCGTGCCGTGGCAACCTGCAATGATTGCCACACCCCCCACACCACGCTGGGCAAGTATGCCACCAAGGCACGCAACGGATTCCTTCACAGCGTCTGGTTCACGCTGGGCGGCTTTCCCGAACCGATTCGGATCACCGCAGCCAGTCGAGCGGTGACCGAGCGCACCTGCCGCGCCTGCCACGCCGAGGTCGTGGACGCGATGGACTCGGGCGATCCGGCCGCGCACGAGCAGGGTTCCTGTATCCGTTGTCATGCCGCAGTGGGTCACTGGACCCGCTGATTCAGCCCCTGTTGGAGACCCGAATGCCCGCTTCCCCCTATCGCTTCCGGTTGCTCCTGCTTGTCCTCGGCTCGGCCGTGGCCGTGCTGGCGCTCGCAGCACTGCTCACCAACATCTTCGAGCGACGCCAGGAAGCACGCAATCCGTTCTATCGCGTCGTGGCCCTCAGTGACACCACCGATGACGCCGCACTCTGGGGCCGGAACTTCCCTCACCAGTACGACGACTACCTCAAGACCACCGACCAGGTCCGCACCCGGTATGGCGGGAGCGAGGCGTTGCCGAGGACCCCGACAGACGTCGATCCCCGCTCGGTGGTGGCCCAGTCGCGACTGGAGGAGGACCCTCGGCTCCGGCAGATCTGGGCCGGTTATGCCTTCGCTGCCGACTTTCGTGAGGAGCGCGGCCATGCCCATATGCTGGTGGACCAGCAGTTCACCGGACGGCAGCGTGTGGTCCAGCAGCCGGGGGCCTGTCTCAACTGCCACGCATCCACCTATGTGCCGTTCCTGCGGGCTGGGGATGGCGACCTGGTCCGCGGCTTCGAGCGATTGAACCGCATGCCGTATGACTCGGCGGCGTCCTGGGTAAGCCACCCCATCACCTGTGTGGACTGCCATGACGCCACCACCATGGCCCTCCGCATCACCCGACCCGCTTTCATCGAAGGTATTCGTGCCCTCAGGGCTTCCCAGGGCATCGCCAACTATGACGTGCAGTCGATGGCGACACGGCAGGAAATGCGGAGTTTCGTGTGCGCGCAGTGTCACGTCGAGTACTACTTCAAGGGTGACGAGAAGCGGTTGACCTTCCCGTGGCACCGGGGGCTCGCTGCGGACAGTATTCTCGCCTATTACGAGGATGTTGGCCACAAGGACTGGACTCACAAGACTACCGGCGCCCCCGCGCTCAAGGTGCAGCACCCTGAGTTCGAGCTCTGGTCCCAGGGGATCCATGCCCGAAGCGGGGTGACCTGTGCCGACTGCCACATGCCCTATAAACGGGTCGGTGCCATGAAGGTGAGTGACCACCATGTCCGCAGTCCGATGCTCAACGTCAACCGGGCCTGCCAGACCTGCCACAAGGGTGCGGAGTCCGAGCTGCGGGCCCGGGTGGAGGAATCCCAGACCCGAACCTACCAGCTCCGTAATATCGCGCTCGATGCGGTGGTGGCGCTGATTGGAGACATCGAGACCGCCCTCCAGATCGACAGCGCAGCCTCCGCCATTGCCGAGGCGAGACGCTACCAGCGACAGGCGCAGTTCTACGTCGATTTCGTCGAGGCCGAAAACTCCATGGGCTTCCATGCCCCGGGTGAGGCGGGTCGCATCTTGGGCTTGAGCATCGATGCCTCACGGAAGGGGCAGGTCGCCCTGCGTGGAGTGGTCAGGCGATAGGCCAGCGGGAACGCCCTCAACTCCACGTCGTCGACACCTACTGATCGCGGCTGGGGGATGGAGCCAACCCAGCCTTGCCGTGGCCACTCGCTACCCCGAGTCGGGATACCGCGTGGCCATATAGCGCCACGACTCGCTCACCAGGGACTCGAGCACCTTGAGATCCACGTCGGCCAGGCGCTTGATGTAGAGGCAGGACTTGCCGGCCTTGTGGTTGCCGAGCTTGGCCATCAGTGCCGCGTAGCGTGGAAAGCCACTCGGGAGGTATAGCGTCAGTGCCTCCTTGCGGGGCGAAAAGCCAATCCGGGGCATGTCGCCCTCGCGGCCACTGTCATAGCGGTAGTGACAGGAGCCGAACCCCACGATACTGCTGCCCCACATGCGGGGCTCGATCTTGGAGATCTTCCGCATCAGGCCAAGGACCACCTGACTGTCCTCCGCGCGTTGCGGATCCTTCAGGCCGGCCAGGAACTTGGTGACACTGGCCGCCGTCTCCACGGTCTTGTTGCCTGCCGACTTGGACTTCCCAGCCACGGCGCGCGGCTTTGTGGGGCCGGCGGTTGCCTTGCTGGTACGCTTTTTCACTGCCATGCTGCCTCCCTGAAAGTTGAGAAAGCGTGAGGAGACCACAGTGTCCGACCAGCTCACGCGCCTGGGCCGTCGGGCAGCGCGGATCATTGGGTGGGCGGGGACTCCGGGTGGTCCGGGGCGGGGCGGACCGCCACCTCAACCCGGTCACGGCCGCCGACCTTGGCGGCATACATCGCCCCGTCGGCCCGGGCCAGGAGTTCCGGGATGGCCCGGTCGCCCGCGGCGGCCACCGTCAGCCCGACGCTGCAGGTGATCTGCAGATCGGCGCCGGGAACGGTCACCACGAGCTCGCGACAAGAGCGGACGATCCGATCGGCCATGTCGTGGGCGGCAACCAGGTCAGTCTCGGGCAGCAGCACCCCGAACTCCTCCCCGCCAATGCGCCCGACCAGGTCAAAGGGCCGGGACTGTCGTCGCAGCAAGTCGGCAAAATGGCGGAGCACCAGGTCGCCGGCCAGGTGCCCGTAGGCATCGTTGACCCGCTTGAAGTCGTCCAGATCCGTGATCAAGATGGCGAATGGCCGTTCGTGGCGGAGGAAGCGGCTGAGCTCCGCTTCGGCCAGCTCCAGCCAGCGGCCTCGGCGCAGCACCCCCGTCAGTCCATCGGTATTGGCGCGCTGTTCCAGCTCCTCCTGACGGTTCCGGGATTCGTTCCTGGCCAGGAAATGCCGGCGGCGCATGGCCAGAAAGCCCGCCGCCGAGAACACACCGGCCAGATTCACGAACAGGTAGGCCAGCACCGAACCGACCAGGATCCGCGGCGCCATGCCGAGGACCAGCCACTGGAGAAGGAGGTCCCCCCCGGTCAGCAGCATCGTTGGCAGGAATCGGAAGAGGAGGCGGCTCGGCAGCACCGCGTAGGCCCCGAACGCCAGGAAGACGATCGTGGCGCCCTCGATTGCCGGGAGCCGAGCGGCGCGGTGCACCAGGAAGGTGGCGACCCCGGCAAATTGCCAGCCCAGCAGCAGCCAGTCCATCCGACGAGGTGCTGCTGATCGATCCAGGGCCCGATAGACCAGGACCGACAGCAGCAGGAATCCGCCCGACACCAGCTCCCGGGCGGTGGTCTCCAAGAGCGAGCCCGCCAGCCACAGGTCGGCCAGACTGATGAGGCAGAATCCCACCGCCACACCGGCCACGGCAATCTTTGCCCGGGCAAGATCCGAGGCGAGGGCATCCTGCTGGAAGGCCGGTTCGCGGCCGCCAAGCCCGAATCCAAGCCAGGATCGGATCGAACCCGGTTCAGCTTGCAAGCTGGGCCCGGGACTCAGAGACGCTCACCCGATCTGGCGCTGGGCCAGCGTGAAGTTCATCCCGTCGGGGTCCTCGTACAGCGCCACGCGGTTGTCGTAGCTGGTTTCGGGCTCGGTCCGGCACCGGACACCGGCCTCGACCAGACGGCGGTGAGTGGCGTCGAGATCATCCACCGCAAAGCCCAGTCGGCAGGACCCGGCCAGCATCGGTGGATGATGGTGTTGGGGATCGTCGACGTGGGCCGCATGCAGCGCAAAGGTGGTATCGCCGACGTCAAACTCGGCGGCGGTCCGGGACTCCTCGCGGAGCGGCAGCCCCACCAGATCGCGGTAGAAGCGGATGGACACGTCCAGATCGGTCACGAACACGATGGCGTAGCGGAAACGCATGGATCCTCCTGGGTGGGAGGGATAGTGCGGGGCGGGGCAGAAATGCTCCTGTAAAATACCCCGCCCACCGGGGCAGCGGGAGGCGTCGGGCCGATCCGACGCTGGCGCAGCCCGTGATCGCTCGAGATCTCCGGGAAGGATCCACTCGAGCTCGGGACGCTTGGGATGGACGCCATCTCCTGACGAGCGCCCCTGCAGGTGCCGCACCACCCAGGGCAGGAAATGGTCCCGGATCCAGCGACCCTCGGCCCGGAGGGCGCTGGTCACGCCACTCGGCGGAGAGCCCGGCAGTGGTGCTGCCCAATCCGGGTCGGCACCCGGCAGGCCAAGGGCCAGGGCCAGTGCTGCCGCAATCCTGGTATGGCCAGCACTGTTGGCGTGGAAGCGGTCCGCGCTCCACAGCCTGGGGTCCGTCGTGGTCGGGATCCTCGCGAAGTCGAGCAGGATGACGCCGGCCTCGGCTGCGACCTGCCGCACGACGTCATTCAGGGTGGCGATCCTGCCGCCCAGCAACCGGGCCAGCGGCATGATCGGGGAGAGATCTGGCAGCGTGAATGTCAGCACGGTGGCGCCGGAGTCGACCAGGGGATGGTGCATCGCGGCAAGATCGCGACGGATTGCCTCGGGGTCGAACCGGCGCGAGACCACGTCGTTGGTGCCGGTAAAGATGGTGACAAGGTCGGGGGCAAGGGCCAACGCCGGGTTGAGCTGGTCCTCGAGGACCTGGCGAGTCCGGCGCCCACGGACCGCGAGATTGGCATAGTGGAGCCCCCCCTGGGCCACCGCCACCTGCTCGGCGAGGCGATCGGCCCAGCCACGGAAATGTCCGCGGCCATCGGGATCATCGAGCCCCTCGGTAGAGCTGTCGCCGATCGCCACGTAGCGATGGAACCGGATCGGGCTGGGGCCGGTCATCGAGAATCCAGGAGCGCCAGGCAGGCGACCTGAAGGCAAGGCAGTGGAGAAAGAGGCATCCCGGACGTTACCGGAGTCGGCGGAGCAGGCCAACCCCGGCGGGTTCAGGCGGGCCAGAGCATCCCGAACGCCCCACCGGTCACGAGGGCGTAGATCAAGCCATCGAACATGGCGCGGAAGGTTGCCCCCCAGTTGCGATGGTACCAGATCGAGTGCTGCATCTGGCCCAGCGCGTACCCCACAAACGCCACCGTGGCGGCGATCCGGAAGACCGCCAGGCACTCGGCTCCCGGGGCGAGGGTCCGGCTGGCCAGGTAGCCAGCGAACAGGCTGATCAGCAGGGAGTAGCCAAACCATTGGGCCAGGCTCTTCCCCATCGCAAATGGTCGGTTGGGAAGCACCGTGAACATGAGCACCGGACCCCGATGGAGCTTTTCGCCATACTCCGGTGACTTCATGGCCGTGGCTGACCCGGCGTAGGGCACCACGTAGTCACCGGGAGGGATGGCCAGCGGCCGCAGGGCATCTCGCGCGGCATCCTCCGCGGGTAGTTTCCGGAAGTCGTTCTTGTGATACGTGAACAGCATATGGACCAGGGAGCTGACCACGAAGACCAGCACAGCCGATAGCGCGATCGGCATCCACAGCGACAGCAACGAGACGGGAACCATCGATTCCTCCTGGCGCCATGCGCCGTGACCACACCCAACGGTGGGCAGGTGTCGCGCCGACCGGGGAGGGTCGGCGGACTGCAGGGATGCAAGAGGTTACGAGTTCCGGGGCCCTGGGGCAAATCCTTGATGACAATCAGGCAGGGGCACACCAGGCCGCCACCAATCGTCGCAGGCTCGATAACGCGCGGAACGTGGTGGGCTGCCCCAGCGCCGCATTGGGGAGGTGCTCAAGGAGATGACGGGGCCGACATGGCGAGCGAAGGAAGACAACGCCGTTTGCCATGGCGGAGGATTCCTGACCGGAGGTGGCCTTGGAGGGGAGCCTTGTATCCAGAGGTTCCGGGTTCGGACCCTGCTGGGAAGGTAGTAAAGACACGCCCCGGCCAGGTAGCGAACCGCCGCGACGGCGCACCACAACCGCCATAACTGTCGCGTTGATGCAACACATCTTCCGAAAAGAGCCCCTTTGTGTTGTGGATGTGTGGCACGCCCTTCGCATTGGAGGTCCCGTTAGATTACGAGTAGCCCCCTCTCACAGGTCTAGCCCGTTCCAGGAGTCTTCATGTACATCGGCCCTGACGTCCTGATGCCGGTTGCGTCCGCTATAGCGGCCGTGGCTGGTTTTCTCCTCATGTTCTGGCGCCGGGTGGTTGGCTCAGCCAGGCTGATGACCCACAAATTGACCGGCATGTGGCGGAAGCAGCCCTGACACCACCGTCGATGGGTCCATACAAGCGGGTCATTGTGATCGGGCTGGATGGCCTTGAACCGACGATCGTGGACGCGATGCTGGCGGACGGGCGGCTGCCGAACCTCGCGCGCCTTCGCAGCGAGGGGGGATACAGTCGGGTGGCAACCACCAGCCCCGCCCAGACCCCGGTCGCCTGGTCCACCTTTGCCACCGGAGTCAATCCCGGTGGGCATGGGATCTTCGATTTCCTGCGTCGCGACCCCAAGACCTACCTCCCCGACCTGTCGCTCAACCGCTACGAGCAGAAGAACACTTTTCTGCCACCGAAAGCGGTGAACCTCCGGGGCGGAACGCCGTTGTGGCAGGTATTAGGCGAGGCGGGGATTCCGGCCACGGTGATTCGCTGCCCGTGCACCTACCCTCCCGACCCCATCAAGGGGCGGATGTTGTCGGGTATGGGCGTTCCGGACCTCCGGGGGGGGATCGGGACGGCAACGCTGTACACCACCACCCCCGGGGCGGTGCCACGGGAAAGCGAGCAGGTGATCCCGATCACGGCCTCAGGGGGGAGCTTCACGACCCACCTGATCGGTCCCCGGAACCCCAAGGCCGGCACCGACCTGCACGCTTCGATTTCGGTGATCCTCGGCCCGGACGGTGGCGCCACCCTGCAGAGCGACGGCCACCCCAAGTCGTTGGACCTGCGCCCCGGACTATGGAGCGACTGGCTGCGGATCCGTTTCAAGACCGGGCTGCTGCAATCCACCTCCGGGCTGGTCCAGTTCCTCCTCGTGCGCACCACGCCGCACATCGAGCTGTACGCTTCGCCGATCAACTTTGACCCCGAGGCCCCGCTCTTCCCGATCAGTGCCCCGTGGGAGTACTCCACCGAACTGGCCCGGGCAATCGGCGGCTACGCCACCATGGGCATGATCGAGGACCACCGGGGACTCAGCAACGAGCGGTTTGGCGAAGTCGAGTACCTGGCCCACTGCGACCTGGTCATGGGTGAGCGGGAGGCGATGCTGGAGTTCGAGCTCGGGCGGTTCTCGGAGGGACTGCTGTACTGCCTGTTCGACACGCCGGACCGGATCCAGCACATGTTCTGGCGGTTCCGTGAGCCAGACCATCCCGCCAACGCGGAGGCCCGGCGAGTGGGCGGCACTGCCGGCGACGATGCGGCATGTGGCCAAGTCATCGAGGCGCACTACCAGCGCTGCGACCGGGCAGTCGGAATGGCGCTCAAGGGAGCCGACGAGTCGACCCTGGTCGTGGTGTTGAGCGACCACGGCTTCACCAGCTTCCAGCGGGGGGTCCACCTCAACAGCTGGCTGCACCAGGAGGGGTTGCTGACCCTGAAGGCAGGGGCGGTCCCCGGCGAGGGGGCCGGGGAGTTCTTCCGGGAGGTGGACTGGTCGCGGACCCGGGCCTATGCCCTGGGCATCGGCGGGATCTACCTCAATCAGGCCGGCCGCGAGGCACAGGGCATCGTCCCGGCCGACGAGGCGGGCGCGCTGGCCGGCACCATCGCGGCCGCACTGACCGGGCTTCCCGACCCCGACCGTGGCACCGTGACGATTCGGGGGGTGGCCACCCGCAGCGAACTGTACTCCGGCCCTTATGCCGACCAGTCGCCGGACCTGCAGGTCCACTGCGCGGCCGGATACCGGGCCTCCTGGACGACGGCATTGGGCGGGATTCCCACGGGACTCTTCGAGGACAACATCAAGCGCTGGAGCGGGGATCATATCGTCGATCCCGCCCTGGTGCCCGGCGTCCTGTTCATGAACCGCGCTTTTGCCGGTGACTCGGCCCGCCTCCAGGACCTGGCACCCACCATCCTGACCGCGCTTGGCGTGGCGGTCCCGACTGTCATGGAAGGAAGTTCGCTGCTCTGATGAAGCTCCTCGTCGTGGGACTCGATTGTGCGGCGCCCGCCCTCCTGCTGGAGGACGAGCGCCTGGTGAACTTTCGCCGCCTGATGGCGGCCGGATGCTACGGCAAGCTGGAGAGTGTCATCCCACCCATCACCATCCCTGCCTGGCGGTGCATGGCGACCAGCCGTGACCCGGGCTCGCTCGGGGTCTACGGTTTCCGCAATCGGGCCGACCACAGCTACGACAACCTGACCATCGTCAATGCCAAGTCGTTCAAGGCACTGACCATCTGGGACCACCTGGCGATGGAAGGCCGCAAGTCGGTGCTGATCGGCGTGCCACCCTCCTTCCCACCGCCGCGGGTCAACGGGATTTCGGTCGGTTGCTTCCTGACCCCGGACCCCGCAGTGGACACCTACACCTACCCGGCGGAGATCAAGGACGAGATTGCCGGCCTGGTGGGGGAGTACCTGGTGGACGTCAAGGGATTCCGGACCGGCGACAAGGATTGGCTCCGCGACCAGATCTTCGAGATGAGCCGCAAGCAGTTCACGGTGATCCGGCACTACCTCCAGCACGCCGAGTGGGACTATTTCCAGTTCGTCAACATCGCCCTGGACCGGGTGCATCACGGCTTCTGGAAGTACCTGGACCCCAGCCACCCCGACCACGAGCCGGGGTCCCCGTACGCCTCGGTGATTCCCGACTTCTACCAGCACCTGGACGAGGAGCTGGGCCGCATCCTGGAGCTGGTGGACAACCAGACCGCCATCCTGGTGGTCTCCGACCACGGGGCGCAGGCGCTGCATGGGGGATTCTGCGTCAACGAGTGGCTGGTACAGGAAGGGCTCCTGGTGCTGGAGGAGTACCCGGCCAAGGTCACCCCGTTCTCCAAACTCAAGGTGGACTGGAGCCGGACCCGGGTCTGGAGCGAGGGCGGGTACTACGCCCGGATCTTCTTCAACGTCCAGGGCCGCGAACCGATGGGGGTGATCCCCGCCGCCGAGTACCAGACCTTCCGGCAGGAGATGCGCGCCCGGCTCGAGGCGACCGCCGGGCCGGATGGCCGCCCGCTTGGCACCCTCGTCTTTGCCCCGGACGAGATCTATCAGGAGACCCTGAACGTGGCGCCCGACTTGATCGCCCACTTCGGCGCCCTGGACTGGCGCTCGATCGGCGGGGTCGGGTACAACGGCGTCCTCCACATCCGGGAAAACGACACCGGTCCCGATGATTGCAACCATGCCCAGTTCGGGGCCTTCATCCTGGCGGCGCCCAACGTCCCCGCACTCGGGCTGATGACCGGCGCGCGCTTGCTGGACATGGCGCCCACCCTGCTCGAGGTGGCGGGATCGGAGATCCCCGCCTCGTTCCAGGGGCGGTCGCTCTTTGATGGCACCCTGTCGACAGGCGGCGGGGACGGCACGACGGCGGAGGGTGAAGAAATCATCCGGCAGCGCCTGAGCGGTTTGGGGTACATCTGATGGCCACCGACCCGACCCCCTCCCCGGTGGCCAACGGGGCGCCGGAGGCGCAGCGCATGACCATCGTCATCGGTGGCCATGTGGACCATGGCAAGAGCACGGTGATCGGTCGGCTGCTGGCGGACACCGGCTCGCTCCCCGAAGGCAAGCTGGAGGCGATCCGCGCCCATTGCGCCCGGACGGCCCGCCCCTTCGAGTACGCCTTTGTCCTCGACGCCCTGCGCGACGAGCAGGCGCAGGGAATCACCATCGACGCGGCCCGGGTTTTCTTCAAGAGCGCGCGTCGCCACTACATGATCCTGGATGCTCCCGGCCACATCGAGTTCCTCAAGAACATGATCACCGGGGCGGCACGCGCCGAGGCGGCGCTGCTGGTGATCGACGCCAAGGAGGGGGTCCGCGAGAACTCGCGCCGGCATGGCTACATGATGTCCTTGCTGGGCATCCGTCAGCTCACCGTCCTGGTCAACAAGATGGACCTCGTGGGGTACGACCAGGCCACCTTCGACGCGATTGAACGGGAATACCGGGAATTCCTGGGGCGGATCGGGGTGGAACCGGCTGGGTTCATCCCGGTCTGCGGCCTCGACGGGGAGAACATTGCGAGCCACTCCCCCCTGATGCCCTGGTACAGCGGACCAACGGTCCTGGGCGCGCTCGATGCCTTCGAGGCGGAGCCCCCGCCGGTGGCACTGCCGTTCCGGATGCCGGTGCAGGACGTCTACAAGTTCACCGCCGGCGGCGATGACCGGCGAATCGTGGCCGGCACGATCGCCACGGGGACGATCCACATCGGCGACGAGGTGGCGTTCTTCCCCTCGGGCAAGCGCAGCCGCGTGCGGAGCATCGAGGGGTTCAACCAGGCCCCGCCCTCCGAGGCCAGCGCAGGAAGTGCCACCGGCTTCACCCTTCACGAGCAGATCTACATCGGGCGCGGGGAGCTGGCGACGCTGGTCGGGGAACTGCGGCCGGCGGTGACCACCCGCCTCCGGGTCAGCCTGTTCTGGCTCGGCCGGGAGGCGATGACCCGTCACAAGGAATACCTCCTCAAGCTGGGCAGCGCCCGGGTTGCCGTCCGGCTGGAGGAGGTGCACCGCGTGGTCGATGCCTCGGACCTTTCCTCCAGCGAGGCGAGGGACGCCATTGAGCGGCATGAAGTTGCGGAATGCACCCTGGTGCTGAAGCGGGCGATGGCGTTCGACTCCGCCGAGGCGATCGCGGCCACCAGCCGCTTCGTCATCGTCGACGACTACGAGATCCGGGGCGGAGGGATCGTCCGGGAGGCGCTGCCGGACCGCCAGAGCGAGATCCGTGAAAAGGTGATGCTCCGGAACCTGAAGTGGGAACCGAGCAACATCCCCCCTGAGCGCCGGGCCGAGCACTATGGCCAGCGCGCCACCCTGCTGCTGATTACCGGCGATCAGGAAGGGCCGCGCAAGGGACTCGCCAAGGACCTCGAGGCCCAACTGTTCCAGGATGGCCGGGTGGTCTACTACCTGGGCATGGCCGGCATGGTCTACGGCGTGGACGCCGACCTGGCCCGCGAGGCCGGCCACCGCGGGGAGCACCTTCGCCGGCTCGGCGAAGTGGCCAACATCCTGCTGGATGCCGGGGTCATCCTGATCGTCACCGCGCAGGCGCTGACCCAGGACGACCTGGAAATCGTCAAGACGGTGGTCAACCCCGAGCGCCTTGCCCTCGTGTGGGTCGGGGAAGCGGTCACGACCGATGTCAGCGGGGCGATGGTCCTGGCACCGGAGGACGCCGAGTCGGGCGGGGTGGACCGCATCAAGGCACACCTGCAGGACAAGGGAGTGATTTTCAAGCCATGGTGAGCACCGACTCCGTTTCCCCCGTGGCCATTTCGCAGGCCAGCCTGGAGCGACTCAGCCAGCTTGCGCGCCAGGCGGGAGCCGCCACCCTGGAGCACTATCACGCCGGGGTGGCGGTGGCCCAGAAGGGTGACCGCGGGCCGGTGACCGCAGCCGATCACGCCGCCCACGCCATCATCGTCCCTGCCCTCGAGGCCTGGGATCCTGGCATCCCGGTGATTTCCGAGGAGGGGGCGATCCCCGATGCCGCCGCCCGCGCCGGGTGGCGGCGATTCTGGCTGGTGGACCCGCTCGACGGCACCAAGGAGTTCATCCACCGCAACGGGGAGTTCACCGTCAACATCGCCCTGATCGAGGATGGGGTTCCGGTGCTCGGGGTGATCCATGCCCCGGCGCTGGCCCTGACCTACCGTGCCGGTCGTGGCCTCGGCAGCTGGCGGCAACGCGGCAACGAGCCGGCCGAGCCGATCTGGTCCGACCGGCCAGCCGCTGGGCAGGCGCTCCGGGTAGCCGAGAGCCGGTCGCATCCCTCCGCCGAACTCGAGGCCTGGGTGCAGACCGTTCCGGTGGCGGCGAGGGTGCCGGTGGGCAGTTCGCTGAAGTTCTGCCTGGTGGCCGAAGGCAGTGCTGACGTCTACCCCAGGCTGGGGCCCACCATGGAGTGGGACGTTGCCGCAGGAGACTGCATCTACCGCCACTCGGGCCGGGCCGCCCCGCGGACCTCCCCGCTGGTGTACAACCAAGTGGAACTG
>JAWXBA010000163.1:0-11436 GCA_034439775.1 Gemmatimonadota bacterium
CTTGCCAATTCCCTGACGCCGAGCCGATACTATGGGCATGCCTGCGACTACCTATTACAGCGCGGCCGATCTCCTCGGCATGCCGGACGATGGCAACAAGTACGAGGTGGTGCACGGGGAGCTGCTGGTGAGCCCGAGTCCTCGGATGCGACACCAGGGCATCGTCCAGCAGTTGTCGCTCCTGCTTGGGAACTACCTTACCCAGCATCAGGTGGCCGCGGTTTATCCTGGCGGCGATGTCCATTGGGGGTCGGACAGCTTGGTCATCCCCGATCTGCTGGTGGTGGACCTGGAGAGCGTCCGTCGCGACGACTGGAGCAAGATCAACCTCCCGTTGCTCGTCGTCGAGGTCTTGAGCCCCTCGAGCACCAGGCAGGACCGCTTTACCAAGCGACGCCTCTACCAGGCGATGGAAATTCCGCGGTACTGGCTGGTGGATGGCGTCTCACGGGTGGTGGAGGTGTGGACCCCTGAGGCCACATTTCCGGTGACAGAACACGAAGCGGTCCGCTGGCAACCGGAAGGGGCGGATGATCCCTTGGTGATCCGGCTGGACGACCTGTTCCGAGAGATGTGACAGGCACGACGGCAAGGACGGGCCGGGAACGTACACCGTTCCGTAGGGGCCGATTCCAATCGGCCCGGGGAAACGGCACCGGAACCAACCCGCACATCACGTTGGGGCGCCCTACAGGGCGCCCGAAAATCGACACCACCCCGCCATCCAGATCGACGCATGCCACCATCCGATACAACGGGCGCCCGTATAGGGCGCCCCTACGAGCTACCGCCGATACCGCTCCAGATACTGCAGCTCATCGGCATCCAGCCGCACCAGGTAGGCGGTGCCGCGACCGAACCCGATCACCTGGCTCCGCGCCGGCACCGTCACCTTGCCGGTGTGCGCCCCCTGGGCATTGAAGGTGTCGTATTCCTGCGACGTGCCCGCCGGCACACTCCGCTCCACCCACAACTCTCCCTCAGGCGTCACCATCGCCCCGCTCGGCGAGAACGGCGGCTTGGCCTCCGGCCAGGTCATGGTGCTGGCTTCCGGGCGCCCCTGACCCGCCCGTCCCCGTGAAAAACTCGTGGTCATCTGGCCGTTGCGGTTCTCCATCGACACCCCGACCCCCGACCCCAGCCGGTCCAGCCACTCCTGCTTCTCGGCATCGCGAATCGGCACCGCCCGGAAAGCAACCGGCGCACCCTTGACCCGCCCCGAAGGGGTAACCCACTCCACGCTGTAGTTGGCGGCCCGCACAATGGCCAGCCGACCATCGGGTGCCACCGCCCAGGCATCCTGCCGCGGATAGACCGGGGGCGACATCATCACGCTCTGGTTGTTGGCGGTACCGGTGGTACGGGTAATCGGCGGAGCAACCTTCACAAAGGCCACCGTGTCGATCTTCTGCGCTCGGCGATCGTACCGAAGCACGGCGGCCGAATCGATGCCACCCATTCCCATCTGCTGAAAATAGAGCCGGCCCTGGGCATCACTCTGCGAAGCGAGGATGAACATCGGGCGACCCCCCCCCGGGCCGGCGCCAGCGTTGTTCCCCTGCACGATCGGGAACGACTCCCGGTAGCGGCCGTCGGCACCGAACACAGAGATCCGGCCGTTGCCAAGGTCGGTCAGCAGGGTGCTGCCATCAGGTTGAGCAAAGATCCGGTCGGGAGTCTTGTACTCTCCGGGTCCCTGGCCCACGCGACCCAGCTGGGTGGCCTGACCGGTGGTCAGGTCGATCCGGACGAACATCTCCTCGATCGGATCGCTGACCAGCACCTTCCCGTCCGGCAGCTCCCGGATCCCGGCGATCATGCTGAACGGTTCCGCGTACCGGGCCTCGGGACGCTCCAATCGCCGCTCCTGGGCCAGGGCCGAATCGGGGACGGTCGCCGCAGCGGCACAGGCGAGGGAAGCCAGGAGGATGCTGGAGCGCATGAATGCCTCGATACGGAGAAGGTGACGGGGTGACGCCATCTCGTGCCCCCGACGGTCAGGCAGAATCAGGATACCTAACTGGCTGATGCCTGGATTGCCGGAAGCGTCGCACCCATCCCGGAACGGCAGACGGGCCCCGGCGATCTCTGCCGGGGCCCGTCGGTCAACGCCAGCCTGGAGTTCAGGGCGTGACGGTGATCTTGCCCGTCATGTTCATCGCCAGGTGCGGCAGGCACATGAAGTGGTAGTCCCCAGCCGGGGCACCTGCAAACGAGATCGTGTAGGTGGCGGTCGGATCCACCAGCAACTCGCCGGCCAACGGGCTCATCTGGTTCGGCATGGACGCGGCCAGGATGGCCTGGGCGCCGGCCGGAATGCTGTCCAGATAGAACTGGACGTTGTGCGGTCCACCGCTGGTGTTGTGGAACACCACCACGTCGCCGGTCTTGATGGTCAGCGCGGCCGGAACGTAAAGGTACGCCGAGCCTTCGAGCACCATCTGCACATCGTGGGTCGCGCCCATCGCCGGGGCCACGACAGCCGGAGTCATCGCCGGATCCGCCGCCGGAGTCTCTTCCCCACCGCCGCACGCCGCCACCAACAACACCATACCTGCCACTGCCGCAGTCATCCGCATACGCTGTCCAGCCTCCGAAACTCGTTGTGAGTGTAGTCCTGCCGTTGCCCTTGCCATGACCCGAAACCGCTCGCGTCAATTCAGCCTTGTGAATTAGTTCACAAAGATACAACATTCGGGACAGGAGTGCCAGACCCGACTATCTTACTCCCCATGGCCTCCAGTCCTCCTCCATGCCGAAGCATGGGCTCCCAGTGTCAATCGATCGCCGTCACCCTCCGCCTCACCTCCCCCGACGAGAACCCCGAGACCAGCGACCACGAAGCCACCTGGGCGCTCGGGCACACCGAACGGGTTTCCTTCGGTGTCCTCTGGGAGGACGATGGTGACCTTTATTCGGACACTATTATCCACATTCCCTGTCGGCACCTGAAGGACCAGGGCGATGGAACCGCCAAATGTGCCGCCCACGGGTACCGTGGAAAACTCCCTCGTGCCGCCCAGAAGAAGGCCCAGCCGAGGCAGCTTGGCGGGGATCGTTTTCGGGTTGTGGATAACCGAAAGCTGGTGACGCTCAGCCTGCCAGTCCCACCGCCACCAAAGCGCAGCTTGCCAGTTGTCAACAGCGTAAACCCTTGTGCAACAGCAGCTTGTGAAACATCCGATCACCAGCGCAAGGCCGCCTGCTGCCGTGACATGACTATTGAGATCATGTGCACCAAGCGCGAGAAGAAGCTTGAGGCGCTGATCCGTCACCGCAAGGCACCGTACCTCTGCAAGGTGAACCGGGACAGCGATTTTGCACTGGAGGCCGAGCTGATTTCGGCATGTGGATATCTCGGTGCCGACGGAGTGGCATGCTCGCTGCACGGTAGGCTTCGGGACGACGGACGGCCAGGCAAACCAGCGCTCTGCAGTGACTGGCCACCAAAGAACGAGCAGATCCATCCGGGCTGCGTGTTCGTAACTCCCAAGCGTCGCCGATAGACCGTCTGTGCAAGGTGGCAGGCGGAGGGACGTCACCCTTATAATCCGCCTGTCTCCCTGGGGAGGTCCGCATGAAGGACGAACTTGAGCGTCTCTACCAGACCACGTACGCGTCGGTCGTCCGGTTCCTGTACCGTAAGGTCTGGGATGCCGACCGCGCCGAGGACCTGGCCCAGGAAGTCTTCATCCGCGCCATGGCGCACCGGCCGGAGAAGCCCCGCGCCTGGGTCTTTGCGGTGGCGGCCAATCTGGCCCGCGATGAAGCCCGCTCCGCCATCCGGCGCCGTCGCCACCTGACCCTCCTCACCAACGAGCCCGCCATGCTCTCGGCCCCGGAAATGCCGGCCGATGAGGCGGTGGAGCATGATGAGCGGATGGGGCAGGTCAGGGAGGCGCTCTCCGTACTCAGCGATCGTGACCGCGAGGTACTGCTGCTCTGGGACGCTGGCATGAGCTATCCGGAGATTGCCGAGCAGAGCGGCCTGGCGGTGGGCGCGGTGGGCACCACGCTGGCCCGCGCCCGCAAGCGCCTGATCGAGACCTATGATCGGCAGGAAGCCGGACGAAAGCAGCATGCGGCACATTCCTGAGGAGGAACTCCACGCCTACCTGGACCAGGCCCTGAGCCGTTCCCAGTGCGTGGAGATCGAATGCCACCTGGCCGACTGCATTCGCTGCCGGCACGGTCGCGACCAGATAGCCGCCCTCCGGGATCGCACCACGGCCTTGCTCGGCGAGCTGAGTACGGTCGGTTCCCAGCGACCTGCCTTTGCCGCCCTGATGATCCAGGCCAACACTCGGCGAGTGGAGCTCCAGGGACCGGCCACCCGGTCCCGACACGCCTCGCCGTGGGCACGGCGTGGCGCACAGGCCGCCGGTGTGGCGCTGCTGCTGGCTGCCGGCTGGAGCGCCCGCGGGTTGGTGCCCGCCGGGCCTGCGCTTGCCGGCACACCACTCCAGCAACTCGCGTCGGCTGCCGAATTCACCGGTTTCGGCACCGGTGCACCGCTCCTGGGGTCTTTCCTCCCCAGGGGCAACGCTGCCAACCGGAGCCCGGCCGCCCCGACCCAGACCCAGGCCGATCCCAACTGGCAGCCAGATCCGATCGAACGTACCGCGCCACGCCGTGCGCTGGTGACTGAGGCGCCGGGTGTCACGACCATGGCCCTCACCGTCAGCACCCTGGACGCCAGCGACTACAGCGCCGAGTTTCCGGCGTCTGGCGTCTGGCGCTCGGTACCCTGGGCCGAGGCCGCCGCCCTGACGGGCGATGCGGTGCCGCGGATCCACGGCCTGCCGGTGCTCGAGATCCAGGTCCAGTGGATCGGCCCGGACGAGCGGCCCCTCGTCATGGTGGCCCACCAGGATCCGTCGGGCCGGATCATCCGCTCCATCGAGGGCCCTGCCGACCGCCTGGGCGAGATCCTCGCTGACGTGATTGCGCGGACCGACGGTGCGGTGCATACCAGCCAGCCGGTGCGGACCACGCCAGACTACGTCAACAGCACCAGTGGCGCCCCCCGCCGCAGCATCCGGGTGGCGGCCATCGCTGGCCGACTGGATGTCGCAACGCTCGATGAGTTGACCAAGTCACTGACGATCCGCTGAACCCGAAATAGCACGCCCTGAAACAACGCGGGCCTCCCAGTGGGAGGCCCGCTTCATCTTCCAGTCCGGCAGTGAAAGTGCGCTAGTGGCCGTGGCCGCTGCGCTCCTTGGTGAGTGTAATCTCCGCCAGGCGCGGTGAGATCATCGGGAAGGTCCGCGCAAACATGCCATAGGCCAGCATGAAGAGGCCCAGGAAGGCGAGCGTCGGCCCCACTTCCGCCAGCCCGACCTCCGGCCCATTGTGCTCTGCCACCGAGGGGAGGATCAGGAGGTACCGCTCCAGGAACAGCGCCGAGAAACTCACCAGGGAGAAGAAGCCCAGGGTGAACCGGTTCTTCTTGGGCGCTTCGCCGATCAGGCCGACAAATGGAATCAGGAACATCCCGGCAAAGACTGTGGCACCCAGCGGCCGCCAGTCGCCCCAGAGGCGCGAGAAGACGAAGCCGGTCTCCTCCGGCAGGTTGCCGTACCAGATGACCAGGAACTGCGACCACATCAGGTAAGTCCAGAAGACGCTGAACCCGAAGATCAGCTTGCCCAGGTCGTGGCGCTGCTTGGGGCTGACCAGGTCGGTGATGCCGAGGTGTCGGGCGCCGTAGATCATGGCCAGCGCCAGCAGGGTGTGCCCGCCCAGGAACGAGCCCATGAAGTACCAGCCACCGAACAGGTTGCTGAACCAGTGGGGCTGGAGCGCCATCATCCCGTCGAAGGCGATGATGCTGAACACCAGCGCGTACAGCGCCGCGTACGCCGGGGCCAGCCGATGAATCTTGACCTCGTGGGCCGCCGCACCGGCTGGCGAGGCATCGTACCTGGTCAACCACCGATCGTACAGCGCCTGCCGGCCGGCATCGACCTTGTGGCGCACGGCGTGGAGGTCGGGAAGGAGATCGGCCTTGATCATGGCCCAGCCCACCAGGAACAGGGCGCCCATGGCAATCGCCAGCCTGGCAAACATGACCGGATGGGAGAGCCAGACAGCCTTGGCGTGCGGCAGCCCATGCAGTTCTTGGTACATGTGGCCGTAGATGGCCTCGTAGCCCAGGGTCTGGATGAGCACCATGGCCAGGAAGGAGATCGGCAGGAACGCCACTGCCGCCTGGCCAAACCGCAGGATGACGCCAGACCACTTGGCGTTGGCAATCTTGTGCACCGCGGTCAGCGCCAGGCTGCCGCCGGCAATGCCGGTCCAGAAGATCCAGTTGACGTGGAACACCTGCCAGGCGCGGTGGGCGCTCTCGCCACCCAGGGCCAGGACGAAGAGGGCGAGCCCGATGGCAGCGAGAATCGTCCCGCCGGTGGTCAATGCCCCCCATCGGCCGGCGACCGACCGCTCAGCGAGGCGTTCGCGCAGGGCTTCGGCGTTCATCAGTTGCCTCCCGCGGGAAGCGGCTGGGCGGCCTGCAGGGTCCGGACGTAATTCACGATGGCCCAGCGATCCTGCGGGCGGACAACCTTGTCGCCGTAGCGGCCCATGACGCCTCGACCATAGCGGATGATGCTGTAGAGGTAGCCATCCGACCGGTCCCGGGCGGAGACCGTCATCAGCGACGGGGCTCCGACCTTGGGGCCGACGGTGCCACCGAGGTTGCCGGTGGGTCCGTGACAGAGGGCGCAGTAGGTGTGGTACAGAGTATCGCCCCGGGCCAGGGTAACCCCGGCGGTGGCCAGCGTGGGGTTCGGGAGGGCGTCGGCGGTGGTGGCGTTGCCGCTCCGGAACTCCGTAGCCCAGTCGTACTCGAACTTGTTCACTGGAACCGTGCCCGCCACGGTGTTGCGGGGAATATCCATCCGCTGGTACGGCGAGGGCGCCTGGCTCTTGATCATGTGGTCAAAATACGGGATCAACTTCAGCGCATCGTCCGGCGACGGCAGGGTGTTGTAGTAGAAGTTGCAGCCCCCAAGGACTGTCACGGCCAGCGCGGCCAGCGCGGTGCGCATCTTACGCTGCCTCATGCTGCACCTCCACTGAGCCGGCGTCCTGCATCAGCCGCACGATCGCGTCGGCTTCCTGGGGTCCGCACGGCGCAAAGACGCCGATCCGGTCGTCGCTGAACCGCGGGTGATACGGCCGCCCCTTGAGGGACTTCATCATGGAGAGGATGATCATGCCCGCCACCGTGAACAGGGCGCCGAAGAGGATGGTCAGCTCGAACGCCAGGACCACGTATGGCGGGATGGCGCCGATCGGCTTGCCGCCCACCAGCAGCGGCCAGTCGTAGGACATCCAGAGAGTCATCCCGAACCCGGAGGCGCAGCCGGTCAACCCGCCAATCAGGGTGAACATCCGCACCCAGCTCCTGGGCTGTGCCAGCGCCTCCTCCAACTCGTGGTTGGGGGCGGCAGAGTACACCGTCAGGTCGCCGTGGCCCCGGGCGCGCAGGGCATGGATGGCATCGGTGGCGGCATCGATTTCCTCGAAGGAGCCGAGGACGCCGGGAACGCTGGTGGCCATCAGTGGGCTCCCTTCTTCCGGCGGGGCATCGGGATCATCTCCTTGATCTCCTGGATCGCGACGATCGGGAAGGTCCGTGCGAAGAGCAGGAAGTACATCAGGAACCAGCCGAACGACCCCATCAGGATGCCCCAGTCGGCCCAGGTGGGATTCATCTGGTCCCAGGCGTAGGGGAGGTAGTCGGACGAGAGCGAGTTGATGATGACATAGCGCTCAAACCACATCCCGACATTGACGAAGATCGAGATGATGAACAGCGCCGTCAGGTTGGTCCGGATCTTCTTGAACCAGAGCAGCTGCGACACGAAGGCGTTGCAGATGATCATGCTCCAGCCGCCCCACCACATTGGCCCGAAGGCGCGGCGCCAGAAGGTGGTCTGTTCAAAGGTGTTGGAGCTGTACCAGGCGACGAAATACTCCATGGCGTAGGCGTAGAACAGGATCGAGCCGGTAAAGAGGGTCAGCTTGGCCAGGTTGTCGAAGTGGTAGTCGGTGATCATGTGCTCGACCTTGAGCACCTTGCGGAGCGGGATGATCAGCGTCAGCACCATGCCGATGCCGGAGTAAATGGCGCCGGCCACGAAGTACGGGGCAAAGATCGTCCCGTGCCACCCCGGCACGATCGACACGGCAAAGTCCCACGAAACCACGGAGTGCACCGAGAGCACCAGCGGGGTGGCCAGCGCGGCCAGGTAGAGGTAGCCGCGGGTGTAGTGGCGCCACTGGTGGTCGGCGCCGGTCCAGCCGATCGAGCAGATCTCGTACACCTTCTTGCGCCAGCCCGAGACCTTGTCGCGGACCGCCGCGATGTCCGGCACCAGGCCGACCACCAGGAAGGTGGCGGAGACGGTGAAGTAGGTGCTGATGGCAAAGACGTCCCAGATCAGTGGCGACTTGAAGTTGGGCCACAGGAACCGGGCGTTGGGATACGGCAGCAGCCAGTAGAAGATCCACTGCCGGCCGATATGGATGATCGGGAACAGCGCCGCCGTCATGACCGCGAAGACCGTCATCGCTTCCGTGGAGCGATACACCGCCGTCCGCCACGGCGAGCGGAACAGGAACAGGATGGCGGAAATCAGCGTGCCGGCGTGACCGATGCCGACCCAGAAGACGAAGGTGGTGATGTACACCGACCACATGATCGGCGGGTTGTAGCCGGCATGGCCGAGCCCGTCGCGGAGCAGGATCAGGAAGGTGACCAGGCCGACCAGGAACATCCCGATCGAGGCGAACAGGGCGAGGTAGTAGCCCCGGCTCGGCGTCCCCAGGGTGGCCAGGACGTCGCGGGTCACCTCAGCGTGGGTCTGCTCCCGCGGCATGCCGTCGTGCGCAATGGCGCCCATGGCTCAGGCCTCCGTCCGGTGAAGGACCTTGGCGAGGTAGGTCACGGCGGGACGCACGTTGGTGTCTTCCAGCATGTGGTACCCTCGAGGATCCTGCTTGGCGATCGCCACCCGGCTGGTGCCATCCTTGACGTTGCCGAAGGTCAGTGCCCCGCTCGGGCAGGCCTGGGCGCACGCGGTGACCACGTCCCCGTCGGCCAGCGGCCGGTCTTCGAGACGGGCCTGGTGCTGCGCCGACCGGATCCGCTGGACGCAGAAGGTGCACTTCTCCATTACGCCGCGGGCGCGCACCGTGACGTCGGGATTGAGCTGCAGGTTGAGCGGCTCGGGGAACGCCGTCTTGTTGTAGGCGTACCAGTTGAAGTACCGCACCTTGTAGGGGCAGTTGTTGCTGCAGTAGCGGGTGCCGACGCAGCGGTTGTAGACCTGGCCGTTGAGGCCGTCCGGGGTGTGGTAGGCCGCATACACGGGGCAGACCGGCTCGCAGGGGGCGTTGTCGCAGTGCTGGCACATGACCGGGGCAAAGCGCGCCTCGAGGGCCTCGCCGTCGGTGCCGCCCTCCCAGTACCGCTCAATCCGAATCCAGGTCATCTCGCGGCCCTTGAAGATCTCTTCTTCGCCCAGGACCGGGATGTTGTTTTCCGCGTAGCAGGCGGTGATGCACGCCGAGCAGCCCGTGCAACGTGACAGGTCAACTGCCAGGCCCCACTTGGGGTGCTCGTTGGCGTAATTGCCGAACTGGGTCATCTCGATCTGCTTGTCGGTCCACCCGTCCAGCGCCTGGACTTCGCGCTCGGTGTTGTACTCGTGGTGGGCGCCGCCCTGCTCCTCGTACGCCTGCCGGACCGTCAGGCCGCGCGCGGCGAGCGGCAGCGGCATCGCCTCGACGATATGGCGACCGAGCTGGCGGGGGGTGCCCTCGGTGGTGGCCGGCATCTCGTAACGACCAACCTTGCGGAGCGAGACTCGGGTGGAGCTGTAGGGCAGGAACCCGGCCCCGTCAGTGGCGGCGATCAGGTCCGCGGCATTGACCCCGCGTCCCGTGGCATAGGCACCGTACTCGGTGTGGCCCATGCCGAGCGGAATCGCGACGGTGTCGCGGCGAATCCCGGGATAGATGTAGACCGGCGCTTCCAGGGTGCCGTGCGGCGAGGTCAGTTCAAGGATCTCGCCGTTGCGCACATCCAGTTCCGCGGCGGTGTCCGGGTGCACTTCGACCCACGACTGCCAGGTGATCTTGGTAACGGGATCGGGATTCTCCATCAGCCACGGGCGGTTGGCGCCGCGGCCGTCGGAGAGCATTGACGACGGATACGGCGCGAAGACGTAGGCGCCATCGCCATCAAAGATCGGCGCCACCCACGCGGCAGGTGCAGCATTGGCGGCGAGTGAAACCGCCGGACCGGCCGGCGCACCGTAGAGGCCACCGCGGCGGAGCGCATCGTGCCAGGCGTTGTCGGCGTTGTCGGCGTTGTCCTGCGCCCGGGCCGCCCAGGCGGCCTTGAGGTGCGCCTCAAAGGTCGGGGCCGTAAACCCGGCCAGTGCCCCGCCCACCAGCTTGGCTGCGGCCAGCAACACGTCTCCGGTGTGGCGCACCGGGAAGACCGGCTCCATCACCGGCTGCATCAGTCCCGTGACCCCGACGCGCGCCGCCAGGTCGTCCCACCGCTCGAGCGCGTGCAGACTCGGCAGGAGGAGGTCGCAGAGCGCGGCGGTCTCGTCGAGCACCTGCGCGGTCGAGACCTTGAACGGCACCTTGGCAAAGGCGGCGGCAAATTCGGCGCTCTGCGGCAAAGCGTACGCGGGATTGGACTCATGGACCAATGCCACCTGTACCTCGCCGCGATCCATACGGCCGACAAGGTCGCGCATGGCGCCGTAGCCATCGCCCGAGTCGATTGGCTGGTCGAACCGGACGGTTACGCCGACGTTGCCGGCCACATAGTTGAGGATATTTACCGCAGCGGCAAGTTCAACCGCGCCGCGATGTTGGTTCCCGATCCCACCTGCCACGGCCAGCGACGGTTCGGCGGAGGCAAAGTCCCGGGCCAGGCGGCGAATTTCTTCCGCCTCCACGCCGGCCGCCTGTGCCGCCATCTCCGGGGTATAGGCGCTGAGCGAGCTGCGGAGGGCGTTGGCGTCGGCGGGAGCACTGGTCCGCTCGGAGAGGATCAGGTTGGCCATGGCGAGCGCCACCAGCGCCTCGCTCCCTGGAGCCACGCCAAGCCACTGATCGGCATTGAGACCGGTGAGCGACATCCGCGGTGCGACGAAGACGTGCCGGGCCATCTGCCCGTTGCGGAAGCCATGTGCCTCGGCAAAGCCGCGCTGGTTTTCGATGGGCGACAACCAGGTTTCGAGGAAGTCGGCGCCGAACGAGACGATCTGGCGGGCCCGGCTGAAATCGTGGGAGGGAAGGGCGTCGATCCCGAAGACCTGGCGTCCGGCTGCGCGGATCGGCTCATGGTCAAACGGTTGCCAGCGGACGACCCGACCGCCCAGCGCGCCGACCCAATCGGCA
>JAWXBA010000164.1:0-4245 GCA_034439775.1 Gemmatimonadota bacterium
GTATAAGGGATTTCGCTCATGGCACCGTGGGGGCGGGGGGCTGGAGAGACTACGCCATGTCAGGGAGACGTTTGAGATGCCCGGAAAGATACTGCTCCCACCGAGGCCACTACTGGTGGGATGCCGAGCGCGCTCGAACCGTTGCCCCCCTGGGTTGAGCCCGGCGTGAGGGCCCGCCTGCATCATGGCGTCAATTCAGCAGAGGAGCCGGGGTGGCGCGATTCATTGCTCGAGACCCACTGGTGGTCACGGTGGCGGCAGTCGTTCCCCACTATGACCGGGGCCGACTCGATGCAGCTGGCAGCGGCTGCTTCGATGTCGTGTACCGGGACTCGGTGGGCGAGGCGGCCCGGGTGGTCCGGGAACGGCCGGTCGACGCGGTGGTGGTCTCGGTGCACGATTGCGGGGTGGGGCAGCTGGAGGCGGTGGGGCGCCTGGTGCGCAGTTTTCCCGGCATTCCCACCGTGGCGCTGGTGTCGCGGCACGATGCCGCTGCCAGTGAAATGCTGCTCCGGCTGGGCGCCACCGGAGTTCGCCAGGTGGTCGATGTCACCTCGCCCGCGGGGTGGACTCGGCTGCGCCAGCTCCTGGGCGAGCCGGCATCCCGCGCGGCAGCCAGGATCCTGGCGCCCCTCTTCGACACCATGCCGGACCTGGCCGCCGACGCGCGGCTCTTCCTGGAGGCGATGGTCCGGCTGGCACCCTCCACCCCAGCCGTCAATACCATCGCGGCCCAGCTCGGGATCCGGCCCAGCACGCTGATGAGCCGGTTCCAGCGCGCCCGATTGCCAAGCCCCAAGAACTACCTGGCCGCCATCCGACTGCTCCATGTCAGCCAACTGCTCGATGGCGGCGGGCTTTCGGTCTGCGACGTGGCCTACCGGTTGGATTACTCCTCGCCGCAGAGCCTGTCGCGACACCTGCGGACCTCGCTGGGCATCACCGCCTCCGAATTTCGCCGGCGCTACACCTTTGAGGGGGCCATGACGCGGTTCTTGGCTGTCATGTTCGAGCCCTACCGGGCCAACTGGCGGGGCTTTCACCCGCTGGCGATGACGGCGTGGGAGAAGAGCGAGAAGGGAGAAGTGGGACGCAAAAAGTAGGTTGGTTTGACGACGACGGGGCGGTTCCGGGAGGCGCGAAGGACGCATCCAGCGGCCCTACCTCTGCGCCAACTTCTCGCTTCCGCCGTCTCGCTGCTTACTTCGAAGGCAGCCCCAATCTTGCAGTTGTAGTCAACGCAACCACTGGATACCCGCCGGCCTCGATCATCGCCGCGCCACCCTCTTCACGGTCCACCACCGCCAGCACCCCGGCAATCGTCCCGCCGGCGGCCAGGATAGCCTCGATGGCGTGCAGGGCACTCGCCCCCGTGGTGATGACGTCCTCCACCACTACCACCGGGGCATCAGTCGAGAAGCAGCCCTCGATCCGCCGACCGGTGCCGTGCTCCTTGGTGGTCTTGCGGACCGAAAAGGCGTCCAGGATCGGCGGGTCGTCGCTGCTGGCGCGGGCAATGGCGTAGGCCACCGGATCGGCGCCCATGGTCAGCCCGCCGACGGCGGTGGCTTGCCACCCGGCGTGACGAATGGCGGCCAGTCCAAGGCGGCCCACCAGGACCTGCCCTTCGGCCGACATGGTCGCGAGCCGGGCATCGATGTAGTACGAGGATGCCTTGCCCGAGGCCAGGACAAAGTCACCCTGCCGGACCGAGCGCTTCGTGAGCAACCGCTCGAGAGCCGTGCGGTCGCTCACCCTTCACCCCGGCGAAAGAGGTTGGAAAAGAACCCTTCCTTCTTGGGCTTCTCGTCATTGGCGGCGGCGCAGAAGGCGTCCGCAAACTGCCGGACGTTCTTCCAGCGCTTGGCGCGGTCCCGCTCCAACCCCTTCATCAGGGCGGCCTCCAGCTCGGCCGAGAACTTGACCCCCTTGACCGCCTGGTTGAGCGGCGTTGGTTCCTGGGTCAGCAGCTGCTGGAACATTTCCCGGGGGCTGTTGCCGGGGAAGGGAAGCGTCTCGGTCAGGAGGTTGTAGGCAATCGTGGCCAGGCTGTAGAGGTCGGCCTGCTCCCCCACCAGCTCCCCGGAGAGCGCTTCAGGGGCCACGAACTGGAGAGTGCCGACGAAGAATCCGGCCCGGGTGAGCCGCTCGGCGGGTTCGTCGTCGGCGTCGCGGGCAATCCCGAAGTCGAGCAGCCGGGCGGTCTGCGTCTCCGGGTCGTACATGATGTTGGCGGGCTTGAGGTCGCGGTGAATGATCCCCGCCTTGTGGGCCACCTCGAGGGCATCGGCCAACTGGCCAATGATCCGTGCCACCAGGGTGGCGGCCAGCCGTCCCGCCCCGGTCATGAAATCAGCCAGCGCCTCGCCCGCGGCCCACTCGAGAGCCAGGAAGTGGTGCCCTTCCACCTCACCGTAGTCCCAGGTCTGGACGATGTTGGGATGATTGACCCGGGCCCCGAACTCGGCTTCGCGCAGGAAGCGCTTGACCGCCACCGGGTCCTGGCTCAGCCGGGGTCGCAGGATCTTGACCGCCGCCACGCCGCGGTCGGGGTGCTGCGCCTTGTAGACGGCGGCGGTCCCGCCCTCGCCGACGTGGGAGAGCAGCGTGTAGCCGGCAATGGTTCGGCCTGTCAGATTATCTTGGCTCATTGGATTTGTGCAAGCTATACCGACGCGGGCGGCCACTGCAAGCGTTTCCCGGCGTGCATGCCATGCCCCGCGCCGACGTCACCTCGGATGTCCCTCTTCCTGGATGCGTCCTGATGATCCCCCACTCACCTGCCCGGCACCCTGGCCGATTCCCGGCCGCAGGCCTCCTGGTGCTCGCTGCGGCATGCGGCGGCGGCGGCGGGCCCGCGCCCGGGAACACCCCGCCACCCTCTGCCGACCAGACCCTGACCGAAATCTTCAACCTCCCGGCGGTGTACAACCGCATGGGAAGGCTGGCCGCCGGTCCCCCAATTCCCTTCGTGGGCACCGTGGCGTACCTCGGCGGGCGGGGCGATTCCACCATTGCCCAGGTCGGGCTCTCACTGCCCAACCGGGCGCTGTCGTTTCAGCGCGCCGGGCGCGCCTTTGCCGCCGAGTTCGCGGCCGAGATCACCTTCCTGCGCGCCGGCCAGCCTCCCCTCTCGCATACCCGGGACGAGGTGGTGCGGGTGGCCAGCTTTGAGGAGACCCAGCGCTCGGAGGAGTCGATCGTGTTCCAACAGGGATTCCTGCTGGAACCGGGGGAGTACACCGCCACCGTGGTGATTCGGGACAAGGGGGCCAACACCAGCAGCCGGATCGAGCGCGTGGTGACGGTGCCGGCGTTCGGGCCGGGCTCGGTGACGGGCCCGATCCTGGCCTACGCCACCAGCACACGGCAGACCCGCGCGGATACTGTGCCGGTCATCCTCAACCCTCGCGGTACGGTGGCCCAGGGCGCCCAGGATACCCTGATCCTGTACATCGAGGGCTATCAGTTCAGCCGGCCCACCACTGTCCCCGTCGAGGTGCGCGATGACCGCGGCGGGCTGGTCCACCGCGACTCGCTCCGGTTCCAGGGTGGCCGGGAGCTCGAGAGCCGCACGGTGCGCATCAACGCCACCAGCCCGCCCCTCGGCGAGCTGACTGTTTCCGTTCCCACCCCCGGCGGCCCGACCCGCACCGAACAGGTCCTGGTCTCGTTCTCGCGGGGCTGGGTGGTGACCAACTACGACAACCTGCTCAGCCTGCTGCGGTTCTTCTCGTACCCGCAATGGGTCGCCCGCCTGCGCGACGCCTCCACCGCCGACCGCTCCGAGCTCTGGCGGGAGTTCTGGGTGGCCACCGACCCGAGTCCGGAAACCTCCGATAACGAGGCGCTCGACCTCTATTTTACCCGAATTGCCATGGCCAACGAGCGCTGGCGCGAAGAGGGACCCAGCGCCTGGCGCAGCGACCGCGGCGAGGTCTTCATTACCCTCGGGCAGCCCGACCTCATCAACACCAACAATCCCGGCGCGCAGGTGGCCCTGGAGCAGTGGGTCTACACCGAGCTGCGCGGCAGCATCCTGTTCGAGGGCCAGCTCGGCTTCAGCCGGATGCGGATGACGCCGGCATCGCGGGGCGAGTTTGCCAAGATGCGCGCGATGGTGCAGCGGAGGCCGTAGTCAGCGGGACCGCGGGTCAGGGGGTGTCGTCAAGGCTTCTGGCCGCGCGCCCACCGCAGACGGCGCGGTGAAGCATCAGCCCAAGTTCGGGAGTATCTTCTCCGGAC
>JAWXBA010000165.1:0-10392 GCA_034439775.1 Gemmatimonadota bacterium
CGGCCGCGGCCGGCGATCGGTCCGTTCGATGGTGGCTACTGTTTCGACCTGACGGGCGTGCATGGCGGCGCGCCCCAGCAACTCGGCGTTGGCGGCCCAGTCCTCCGTCTGGAGGAGGGTTCCCGCGGGGTGACGGAAAGTCTGCCGCAGGGTGCTCAGCCGGAACGCGGCGAACCCTGATGTGATGTCGCGGACCCCGGGAATACGGATGGCCCGTCGGAGCAGGAGCGGGGCCCATCGCCGGACCATCCGCATCCCCCGTGTGGCCTCGCCGGCCAGGGTGGCCTCGGTCACCACCAGGTCGGCACCGCTTTCCAGCCGTCGCACCAGTTCGGGAATGAACTCGGGGCCGTGGGTAAAGTCGGCATGCATCAGGATCGCGGCGTCGCGCTTGGGACGATCGGTGCGCTCCAGTGCCAGCCGGAGGAGCCGCTCGACGGTGCGGGCGTAACCGAGTCGCGCCTCGGACCGGAGGACGGTCAGCGGCAGGACCTTCTGGTACGGCTCGAGGATCTCGGCGGTGCCATCGGTGGAGGCATCGTCGCCCACCAGGAACTGGTATTCGCGGGGAAACTCCTCGAAGACCTTGCGGATCTTCCAGAGGAGCAGTCCGACAGTGGGGCCCTCATCGTGGGTCGGGATACACACAAAGATCATGACTGCCTCAGGGCTCAGCCCGGTGGCGGTCGCCGGTAGGCGGCGACCCGGTGCGGGCGGGATTCAGTGGGGAGACGAGTGAGTGGTGCCGATCCGCACCCCAGCTGCGGCGATTCGCGCACCAACCTGGCGCCCGGGCCGCGTGGGAAGCAGCCATTGGCTATCGCGGGTTGGGGGTCGGGAAGAGCGGGCAGCGAGGGTCCTCAATGCGCTTGGCGTCGGCCCGAAGCCCAATCAAAGGGATGCTGCGATCAGTGATTTGGACGGTGCCGAGTTGCGGCGCCCCGGGGATTGGGCTGCCCTCATAGAGGATGACGCCGCGCGGCTCCCCGGCCAGGGAAGTAATCAGGACGCCGAACCCCGGGATCGGGGTGGGCGGGATCGGCTCATCCACCCCGATGACCACGGCAGAGTCGGCCTGCCCCACCAGTCCCCGGACCACCGGCCCCGCCGCGACCCGGATGGCCAGTACCTCCGGGAGGTTTTGAGGCGTTTCGCTGAGGGTCTGGCCCGGAACGCTGAACTGGTCCAGGATCATGACCGCACCGGCCAGGGAGGCTATCCCGCAGCCTGCACTGCCGCTTCGTTCGCCGCAGGAAGCGGCCACCAGCAGAGTCAGGAGGAGGAGCGGGCGGGGCGTCATGGAGGGAAGATATCGCCGACGATCGCTTGACGCCTCCCCCTTGGCCCGCGACATTCGAGATTCCCTGATTCGGAACAGGATCGCCTCGTGGCCTTTGAAGAGCTCCGTGCCCGGATGGAACAGCTCCTGGCAGAGACCCGCCGGTTCACCGACCCGCGCCAAGCGGCCAGCGGGCTGCGTGGTGCGATGGTCGAGACCAAGGTGGCACTGGGGACGCTGCGGGAGGCGGTGGAGTCCACCGGCAGGGAACTGACCGGCGAGCAGCGCCAACTGGCCGATGCCGAGCGACGGGGGCGGTTGGCGGGGGATGTCGGCGACGCCGAGACCGTCACGGTTGCGGAGCGGTTCGTTGCCCGTCATACCGAGCGGGTGACCGTGCTGGAGCGCAAGCTGGCGGTGCTGAAGGATGAACTGGCCCTGGTGGAACGGGACTATGGCGAGTTGTCCAGTTCCTATCGCGCCGCCAAGCTGGGCGTTCCCCCCGATCCGCCGACGCGCGTCTCCGACGCCGATCTGGCCATGGAGCCCTCCCCGGAATTTGACGACCTCGGCCGCCGTGCCTCCCGCGAGGAGATGGCGGCTGCCGTGCAGGCACAACTGGAAGCCCTGAAATCCAAGCTTGGCAAGCGTTCCTGATCGCGACTGGCTGTCCCTCCTCACCCCTTACCTGAACGGGGCCCCGTGACCAAATCCGGCGCAGCATCCACCGGTTTCTTCGGCCATCCCACCGGTCTGGCCACCCTCTTCTTTACCGAAATGTGGGAGCGGTTCAGCTACTATGGTCTGCGGCCGTTGCTGGTGCTGTTCATGTCCGCCGCGCTGTTCGACGGCGGCTTCGGGTTTGACCGGGGGCAGGCCTCGGCGATCGTGGGCATCTACGGCGCCTGCGTCTACCTGGCCTCGCTGCCGGGTGGCTGGATCGCCGACCGTTGGCTGGGGCTGCAGCGGGCCATCTTTACCGGCGCGCTGCTGATCACCGCCGGTCACCTCTCGATCGGCCTGTCGGGGCTGGCGGGGCAGGGCACGATGGGGAAGGTCTGCTTCTTTGCGGGACTGGTCCTGATCGTGATGGGTACCGGGCTGCTCAAGCCGAACATTTCCGCCATTGTCGGCGACCTCTACCCGGAAGGCGGCGCCCGGCGCGACGCCGGTTTCTCGCTCTTCTACATGGGCATCAACATCGGGGCGTTCTTCGGCCAGCTGGTCACCGGTTTCCTCGGCGAGCAGGTGGGCTGGCACATTGGGTTCGGCGCTGCGGGCGTGGGGATGCTGTTCGGCCTGCTGGTGTTCAAGCTCTATGCCGCCCGGACCCTTGGTGGCATCGGAACCGACATTGTCCGCGACCCGGATCCCGTGGTCCAGGCCCGTCGGGAGGGGATGGTCAAGAAGGTGGTATTCGGGATGATTGCCACCATCGTGCTCCTCTTCGCGGTGGCGGCCTCGGGCATGGTGGTGTTCAACCCCCAGGCGATCGGCGCCAACATGACGGCGGTGCTGGTCGGGATGGCGGTGGTCTTCTTCGGCTATGTCTTCGTGGCCGGCGGGATCACCAGCGGCGAACGGAAGCGCGTCGCCCTGATCGTGGTGCTGTTTGTCTTTGCCGCCCTCTTCTGGAGCGCCTTCGAGCAGGCACCGACCTCGCTCAACCTCTTTGCCCGCGACTTTACCGACCGGGCCATGGGATCGTTCGAAATCCCGGCGACCTGGTTCCAGTCGGTCAACTCCTTCTTCATCATCCTGCTGGCCCCGGTCTTTGCGGCGATCTGGGTGGGAATGGCCAGGCGCAAGGGCGACCTCTCGAGCGCCGCCAAGTTCTCCCTCGGGCTCGCGTTCGCCGGTGTGGGCTTTGGCGTGATGATCCTGGCGGCCAACAAGGTGGTGGCCAGCGGGGGGACGGTGCTGGTCTCGCCGTGGTGGCTGGTGGCGAGCTATTTCTTCCAGACGGTCGGTGAACTCTGCCTGAGCCCGGTGGGACTCTCGTCGATGACCAAGCTCTCGCCGCGCAAGTACGTGGGGCAGATGATGGGGATCTGGTTCCTGGCCAGCGCGGTCGGCAACCTGATCGGCGGACTGGTGGGACACCGGGTCGATCCCGAGAACCTGCAACAGATGCCGGAGCTGTTCACCATGACCACGATCGCACTCTTCGTGGCCGCCGTGGTGCTGGCGTTGCTGGCCATCCCGATCAAGAAGATGATCGCCTCGGCTGGCGGCGAGAGCGGCGACCAGCAGGTCGCTGCGGCATAACGCAGCGCGCGCTGCGCCGGACGGCCCCGGGGAGTTCGCTCCCCGGGGCCGTCCGGTTTTCGGTGGCCGCCAGTTGGGCTATGGGCCGATGCGGTCGATCCGGTTGCCGATCAGCACGTACAGCGCCCCGTCGCCGCCGACCACCAGCCCGGTCGGGGCTCCACCCAGCTGGGCAAACGCCATCGCGACGCCGCTGCCGGCTGGATCGGTCCGATAGACCCACCCCTCGACGTAGTCCGCGAAGAAATAGCTGCCGACGTATTGCGGTCCAAGGACTGGCGTAGTGGGTCGATAGAAGGCCGCCCCCACGATCGCGCGTCCATGGAACAGCGTCGGGCTGTTGGCGTGGGCGTAGGCCAGCACTGGAGCGTCGAACGCCGGATTGCCGGTGGGACCCTCGGTGGCAGGCCAGCCGTAGTCCGCGCCCGCCCGACCCAGGTTCACTTCCTCCCACGATTCCGCGCCGACATCGTTGATGTGGATTCGGCCGGTGCCGGCCTCGATCGCAAAAGTGAACGGGTTGCGCAGGCCGCGGGCCCAGATGGCGCGGTTGATTCCGGTCGTCTGCGCCAGGAACGGGTTGTCGAAGGGGATCGAGCCATCGGCGTTGAACCGCAGCATCTTGCCGAAGGTCGACGCGAGGCTCGGCGCCAGTGCGGAGTTGGTGTTGTCGCCCACCGCGACGTAGAGCTTGCCGTCGGCCCCGAACGCCATGGCGCCGCCGTTATGCTTGGGAACGGAATTGAGTGGCGGCAGGTCCACCAGGATGGTCTCGCCACCGGGAGCGGCAACGTCCTGGGTCGCGACAAAGCGGCTGATCCGGTTGTGGACCCCGCCCTCGGGGGTGGTGTAGTAGAGGTAGAGCCATCCGTTGGTGGCAAAGTCGGGATGAAGCGTCACGCCGAGCAGGCCCCGTTCGCCGAACGGGTCCACCGGCAGCGTCACGAACGGCTGGGCCAGCAGCTGGCCCACCTTGACGATCCGCAGCCGTCCCGACTGCTCGGTCACGAAGATGCGGCCATCCGGCGCCACTGCGGCGGCGGTCAGGATGTCGTTGAATCCGGCGGCGAAGACGGTGCGACTCAGACCGGCAGGGAGGGCCATGCCGCCACCGAAGGTCACCGCGCTGGTGGCCCAGTCCGACCAGTTGCCAGCGGCATCGCGGGCCCGGGCCTGGAGATGGTGAACGCCCGAGGCGTACGCCGACGTAGCGGGGAGGATCGCGCTGAATGGTGCCGTCGGCACGGTGGCGAGCAGGACTCCATCCACCGCGAACTCGACGGCGGTGACACCGACATTGTCCGTGGCGGTGGCCTGGAGCACGATGCTGCCGGTCAGGTCCAGGGTGCCGGCGGCGGGGCTGCTCAGGATGGCTACCGGTGCCACCACGTCCCCACCGCCGGCGTTGTGGACGGTGACGGCCACGGGGCTGGAGAGAGTGTAGGCGCCGCGATTGTCGGTGGCTCGCGCGGTGATGACCCGGGCTCCCGGCGAGGCAGGCGTCCAGACGGTGGTGAACGGGGCCGCCAGGGCCTCGCCCACGGGGCTCCCCCCGACAAAGAACTCCACCCTGTCGGTGGTGCCGTCCACGTCCTGAGGGGCCGCCACGAGGGTCGCCGGTGTACCCACGATCAGGATGGCACCGGGTAGTGGTGCGGTCAGGGTGACCGATGGGGGAATGTTGGCCACCCCGGCCTCCAGGAACCGTGCTGTGAGCGTAAGCGCGGTGGCGGGCGTGATGATGGTCTGCAGTGGCGGTCCCCCGTGATCCCATTCCTGGAACAGGTAGGAGAATCCGGCCAGTGATTGTGGGGCAGGTGCCCCGATGACCCGGTCCATCCCCTCGACTGCCGCGATGCTGATGGGAGTTGTCCGGGGCTGTCCATCGAGGCTGATGGTGAGTCCCGAGGGAATGGTCTCCAGGGTCAGGGAAACGAGGCGCGGCAGGAGGTCCACCTGAGCGGTGTCCGCCAATCCACCAGGGTCAACGACACGGACATGGACCCGGTAAAAAATGTCGCTCTCGAAGTGCCCGGTCCGGGGGATGGCAAGGGTGACAGTTGCTCCCGGGGTGGCCGGCTGGAACGGGTGGGTGTGGCTGTCGTGGTGGAGCACCACCCATGATTCGATCGCCGATCCCGGCAGCACCCCACTCTCCGGGTCGGTGGCGCTGGCCTGGATCTGGAAGGCGTCCCCACCTCCGAAGGTGGTGCCGATGGAGGGGCTCAGGATCGTGACGGTCGGGGCGGTATTGGCAGGCTCGGTGGTGTCCTTGCCGCACCCGCTGCCTGCAGCGGCCACGGCGATCGCAATGACCAGCGATGGCAGGCTGGCGGCCCATTGCGATGACAGGGATGGCAGGAAACCGGGCGGCGTCATGGCGTGAACGGTAAGGCCACCGCAGGCCGCAGGCTAGCGGGCTTCGGCTGCGGCTGCCACTCGAGTGCTACCCCCGCATCACTCCGGGGAACGCTTCCGCGCCCGTGGTGTGGCCCGGGAAGACGGCCCCGAGGTCTCGCGCTCCCAGGTGCCTGGCCAGGATCTCGCCGAAGAGATCGCGGAAATCGGTGGTGACCGTCAGGTCCCGGCCATCCTCGCGCTGCTCGGTGGCCAGTCCCGGCCACCGGCCGTGAACCTTGCCTCCCTGCACCCCGCCGCCGAGCACCATCATGGCGGTGGCGCGGCCGTGGTCGGTGCCGGCGTTGCCGTTCTCGCGGACCGTCCGCCCGAATTCCGACATCGTCAGCACCACCACATTGGCCATGTGCTCGCCCATGTCGGTCGCGAATGCGGTCAGCGCCCGCCCCAGCTCGCCCAGGCGCTGGCTCAACTGACCCTGGTCGGCGCCCTGGTTCACGTGGGTGTCCCAACCGCCGACATCGGCAAAGGCGATCTCCAGTCCAAGGTCCGCCCGGATCAGCTGGGCGATCTGCCGGAGACTCTGTCCCAGCCGTCCGGCGGGGTACTGCGCGCCGTTGGCGGCGGGATTCCTGGAGGGATCTGCCTCGCGGAGCATGCGGACCGCCTCAAAGCCCTCGTGGGACGACGTGGCAAGGAGTCCGGTTGCGGAGCCCTGATAGAGCGATTCGAAGGCGCGGGAGAGGCGGTCCTGGCTGCCGCCACGATTCTGGACCCCGAAGGTTCTCAGGTCGTCAATGGCGAGTGCCGGCGCACTCCCAGCCAGGGTGCGGGGGAGCTGGGGTCCGAACGCCACGGCCCGGAACGGGGTCTCCACGTGCTCGGTGTGGTGCTGGCAATAACGGTTGCCCCAGCCATCGAGGGTGGATTTCCGGCCCGGTGTGCCAGACTCCATGTAGTCCTGGGCATCGAAGTGGCTTCGGGTGCTGGTCGGGGAGCCCACCGCATGGACCACTGCCAGGCTGCCGTCCCGCCACCAGGGCATCAGTCCTGCCATGCCCGGGTGCAGCCCGAACTGGTCGTCGAGGTTGATGACCCGGTTGCGCGGAATCGCGATCCGAGGCCGGTCCCGGTAGTACGCAGCGTCGCTGAAGGGGACGATCATGCTCAGGCCATCGACGGCGCCCCGCTGGAAGAGGCAGACCAGGGTCTTGCCACGGGCAGCTCCCTGGCGCAGGGGTGCCACTGCATAGGCGGCGCGGTCAAGGAAGAGCGGATCGAGCCCGAAGCTCATCAGGGCCAGGGCGCCACCGCGCATGAAGGCTCGGCGAGAGACTGTCATCACTGCCTCTGGAATTCTGGGCCACCCAGCGCGAGTCCGAGGGCCATGGCCCGCATCGTCTGGGGGTCGCGGATGTCGGCCAGTTCGGCGGCAATCGCCGAGCGGGTGTTGCGCGAGAGTTTGCCGCCGAAGAGCCGTGCGTCGATGGCGTCGAGGAGGGCGTCGCGGTCGGCCGTCCGGGGAATGACCGCCTCCAGGTTTACCGAGACCCCGGGCAGCAGGCCTGCAGCCAGGGCCATGGCAAGGTTCATTCGATTCAGGAGCGCTCCACTGTTGACCCAATCCTCCTGGGTCTCTTGGTACCCAGTGGGCTCCGTCTTCAAGTAGGTCGGCTGTCCCAGGCGGGTGACCGCGGCACTCAGACGAGGGGTGTCGTCCACCGTGCCGCCGACGGCGCGCACCGCGCTTAGCACGAACTCCAGGGGCGTCTTGACCTTGCTGCCGACGTTGGCTGCGGCCCAGAAGTCCTGCGAATGGACGATGGCGCGGACCACCTCCCGGATTTCGCCTCCGGTCCGTCGCCAGGCCGACACCGCATCATCGATACACCCGTCGGGCGCCGCGTCGGCCACCAGTCGGCCACAGAGCTTGGCCGACACGTTATGCATCGTGGCGGGGTGGCTGGCGAGGGCCTGGAGCAGGCGTACCCCCTCGTCTTCGCCGCCCCCGGCTGGGAAAGTCATTCCCAGCACGGTCTTGGCGCCGCGGTCATGGGCCCAGGCACTGTAGACGAAACCCGCTCCCTGACCGGGCCGCGCAATTCCCCATCCAGTCAGAATGCGGGCGATCTCCTCGATGTCCCCCTGGGTATAGCCACCATCGACTCCCAGCGTGTGCAATTCGAGCAGTTCCCGGGCGTAATTCTCGTTGATCCCCGTGGGCATCCGTTGCTGGGCCCTGCGCATCATGGAGTCGGTGCGGGCGGCCTGACCGGGCCGCCTGGCCTGCCGCTGGGCCTGTTGCAGCCGCTGGAGGTTTGGGGGCACGGCGCCGTCGGCCACACTCTGGGCGTTGTCCAGGTAGAACAGCATTGCCGGGTGCCGGGCGGTGGCAATCAGCAGGTCCTCGAACTTGCCGAGGGCGTTGGGGCGGATCGCCTCCTCGACGTAGGAGTGGAGATAGGGACGGACCAATCCCTTGCCATAGAAGACGTTGAAATGATTGAACCAGAAATCGACCAGCACCTCGGCCGCCTGGTGCTCGCTGGCGGTTGCGCGGGCCAGGACCAGCTGCTGGGTCTGGGAGCCAAGATCGCGCAGCTCGTTCCGATTGGCTGGCCTGGTTCCCGGGGCAGGTGGGACGCCGGGCTGGGGCCGCATCGGGTCGTCGGGCTGAGCTCGGGCGGCGGCTTGCTGTTGTTGTTGCTGCGCCACAAAGAGCTGAATGAAATCGGCCTGACGCAAGGCAAGCACGGGAAAGCGTTCAGGCAGGCGGGTGGCCAGTTTGGGGTCGTCGACTCGCGCCACGCCGAGCTGGCGCTCGGCCCAGGCCAGGGCACCCTCCCGGAGCACCGCGTCCACCTGGCCCGGAGCCGGGCCCCAGGCCAGACGGTTCAGGACATGGAAGGCCGAATCACGGGCACTGAGCGGCGCCTGCGCGCTCGCGGGGCTCACGAGGGGCAGGGCCAGGGCGAGGAGGCAGAGTGGTGGTCGCATGGTTAGGGGACCGTTGGAGGCGGTAGATGTTAACAATGGCGCTTGCGGGCCGGGACGGGGAGATCCGTGCCCCGGAAGTCGACTTTACCTTTACCATGCAAAGTACTTGACAAGCAGCTGCCGCTGGCGTAATCTATGTGCCATGACACGTCCCCTCAAGTTTCGATCGACCGCTGAGCCGGAAGCGCCCCGGCCGCTCCACGAACGGGCCCTTCAGGATCTCTCCTTCATCCGTGACACGATGGCGCGGGCTTCTTCCTTCACCGCCGTCCCGGGATGGGGCGGGGTGGCGATGGGGGGCACGGCGCTCGTGGCGGGCGCGATTGCCAGCCAGGCCACCGACCCCACCGAATGGCTCGCGATCTGGCTGGCCGAAGCGGTGGTGGCGATCGCCATCGGCGACATCTTCCTGCTGCGCAAGGCCGCGGCCACCAAGGCACCGTTCGCCTCCAGGGCGGGGCGTCTCTTTGCTGGCAGCTTTGCACCACCTCTGGCGGCGGGGGTCGTCCTGACTCCGGTGCTCTTCCGGGCTGGCCTGCACGGCCTCCTTCCGGGGCTCTGGCTCCTGCTGTACGGCGCCGCCGTGGCCGCAGCCGGGACCTTCTCCGTTCCGGTGGTGCCGGTGATGGGCATGGTGTTCATGGTCCTCGGGGCCGCGGCGCTGGTCCTGGATCCGGTACTGGGCAATCTCTTCCTGATGGCCGGATTCGGGTTGGTGCAGATCGGGTTCGGCCTGGTGATTGCGAGGCGTTACGGTGGCTGATGCACGGAGTGCGGCGCGACGCCGCGAGGCGAAGCCGGTCCCACCGGCCCTCGAAGGGATCGTGGGCGGGGCCTCGGCCAGCGCCTCGCTCGAGCTCGATCGCCTGATTCACGAGCGGGTCCGCCTGGCGATCGTGAGCGCGCTGGCGGTCAATCCCGCCCTGTCGTTCACCGGCTCAAGGCCCTGCTCGGCGCGACCGACGGGAACCTCAGCGTCCACGCCCGGAAGCTGGAGGACGCCAACTACGTCCGCTGCACCAAGCGCTTCGAGGGCCGGATGCCACATACCGAGTTCGCCCTGACCGAGAAGGGTCGCAGGGCACTGGAACGGTATCTCGATCATATGGAAGGGCTGATCCGCACCACGAGGGGCGAATGATCCTCCAGGTAGTGCCGGAGTCCCCGCCACCGGTGGGAATCCACCTGGCCATCATCATGGATGGCAATGGCCGGTGGGCCACGGCGCGCGGGCTGCCCCGGACCGCAGGGCACCGGGCGGGGACCCGGGCGGTGCGCGCCGCAGTGCAGGCGTCCCCGGCGCACGGGGTGCACGTCCTGACGCTGTACGCCTTCTCCTCGGACAACTGGCGGCGCCCGGCGCCTGAAGTGCGGCGGTTGATGACGCTGTTCGCCGCAGCGCTGCGGCGCGAGACGGCAGAATGTGTCCGGCATGGGATCCGGCTGAGTGTCATCGGCCGGCGCGATCGATTGCCGGCCACCCTGGTCGA
>JAWXBA010000166.1:0-10949 GCA_034439775.1 Gemmatimonadota bacterium
GAAGCGGCAGGGGGCCACCACGATCGGCCTGGAGACCATGCCAAGGACGGTGGACAATATCGGCTTCTATACCCGGCTCGGTTTTCGACCCGGGCACCTGACGGTGACGCTGTCGCGAGAAGTGGTCGGCGGATCGGTGCCCGCGGTGCTGCTCCTCTCCACCATGGGTGAGGAGCGGTCGGTGTGGATCGAGAAATGCCGCACTCTCGCCGCCTCGATCCGGTCCGGATCGGACTACAGCCGTGAGATCGCCCTGACGGCGCAGATGGGCCTCGGTGATACCTCACTGTTCGTGCTGAACGGCGTCCTCCGGGGCTATGCCGTCTGGCACGGTGCGGCCCTTGCCGCCGACCGGGAGCCCGAGGAGCTGCGGGTCCTGAAGCTGGTGGCCGACGGGTCCGACTCCGCGCTGAGTCTGCTCACCGCCCTGGGTGGGGTGGCGGCCGAGCAACAGCTCGGCCGGCTTACCCTGCGCGCCGAGTCGGCACGAACGGAGGCCTTTGGCCTGCTGGTTGACCGGGGGTTCGAAGTGCTCTGGACCGACCTGAGGATGACGCTGGAGGGATACCGCGAACCGGTGGATGTTGGCGGGCTGGTCTATTCGAACTGGGAAATCTGACCCCGCCGCCGTCGCCATCATGGCAGCCGAAAGGGCCAGCCGCAGCGTTCAGCGGGCGTCGCTCATGCCGGTGCGCGCTTGCCCCACCAGACGACGAGGGCCACCAGTCCGGCACCCAGGAGCACATGCACGACGCCCGTGCCACTCGGCACGACGAAAGTGAGGAGCAACCAGGCGGCCAGGGAGGCGAGTCCACCAAAGAGCCAAAGGTTCACAGGGACACTCATATTGACGGGGTTCAGGGCGCCCCGTATTATAGTCCAGACCGGGCGGTGGTGGGGAGACTCGTTTTTGAGCCAACAAGTCCAACGATGGGCCCACATGCCGTGGCCGATGTCATGCCCCACGGGGAAGGCAGGAGCCGAGGTGAGGGCGCCGCACATGTCGTCGGGCTTCAAAAAACCCTCCCTTCTGCCGTCCGGAACCCCGGCGCCGACGAGTCCTCTTGCGTCGGCGCCTTTGCATCTGGGGAGCCTCATGCCGCGCTGCACTGTAGCCCGTCGAGTCCATTTCAACGCCGCGCATCGGCTCCACAACCCCGCCGAGTCCGAGACCTGGAATCGCGACACGTTCGGACCCTGCAACAACCCGAACTCCCATGGCCACAACTACGAAATGGACATCGAGGTGGAAGGGGAGATCGACCCACGAACCGGGTTCGTGGTGGATCTTGCCGAGCTGGAGCGGCTGTTCCAGGAGGAGATCCATGCCGTGCTGGACCACCGCAACCTGAACCTGGATGTGCCCTGGTTCCTGCACCACAATCCGACCGCCGAGAACATTGCCCTGTTCTGTTGGGAGCGCCTGGCGGCGAGGATTCCGGCCGGTCGCCTTCGCCGGATCCGCCTCTGGGAGACACCCCGCAACTATGTCGAATATGACGGCAACTGAGGCTACCGGCATTGCTGGACCGGTACGGCAGATCCTCGATGCGATCGGCGAGGACCCGACGCGCCAGGGGCTGCTCCAGACCCCGGCACGGGTGGATGCCTCCTTCCGCTGGCTGACCCGCGGATACGGGACGTCGGTCGAGGACGTGGTGGGTGACGCCGTCTTCGATGAAGCCCACGAGAGCATGGTCGTGGTGCGGGACATCGAGGTCTACTCGCTCTGCGAGCACCACCTGCTGCCGTTCTACGGACAGGCGCATGTGGCCTACGTGCCGAACGGCCGGATCATCGGGCTCTCCAAGCTGCCCCGGATCGTGGATGTTTTTGCCCGGCGGCTGCAGGTCCAGGAGCGGCTCACCGACCAGATCGCCAACGCGGTCATGGACGTGCTCTCCCCACACGGGGTCGGGGTGGTGATCGAAGCCGCGCACCTCTGCATGATGATGCGCGGGGTGGAAAAGCAGAACTCACGAACGGTCACCAGCGCGCTCCGCGGCATCTTCCGTGAGGACGCCAGGACCCGGGAGGAATTCCTCGATCTCGTGGGCCGTCGCCAGGGCGTGGCATGAGCGGAGCGCTCCACGGCCGGGTCGCGATCATCACCGGCGCCTCTCGGGGCATCGGCGCGGCGATCAGCTGCGCCCTGAGCGGCGCCGGCGCAACCGTGGTGCGGCTGGCGCGGACGCTGGCGGAGCACCGCGAGCCCTGGGGGATGGACCTGCCCTGCGACGTAACCCAGGAGGAGCAGGTGGTCCGATGCGCCAGGGTCGTGGCCGATACCCTGGGACCTGCCACCATCCTGGTCAACAACGCCGGCAGTTTTCTGCTGGCCCCCCTGGCGGAAACCTCTCGCGAAGCGTTCGACCGCCAGCTCACGGTGAACACGACAGCACCGTTCCTCGTGGCCCGGGCGTTCCTGCCCGGGATGGTGGCGGCCGGTGGTGGCCGGCACATCCTGGTGGGGAGTGTTGCCGATCACGTGGCCTATCCCGGCAACTCGGCCTATGCGGCGAGCAAATTTGCCTTGCGAGGCCTCCATGAGGTGCTCCGGGCAGAATTCGGCAGCCAGGGCGTTCGGGGCACCCTGGTCTCCCCCGGCCCCACCGACACCTCGGTCTGGGATCCGATCGACCCGGATTCGCGGCCCGGCTTTATCCCCAGGAAGGACATGCTGCGGCCGGAAGATGTGGCCCAAGCCGTCGCCTTCGTGGCGACCCGCCCGCTCCATGTCGATGTGGACTGGTTGCGGCTCGGCCCGGCCTGAGCCGCCGCTTCACCACCATGTTCATTGAGCTGACCGATCACCTCCGCTGCCCGGAGGATCACGAGGAGTCGTTCCTGGTCCTGCTGCCGGGGAAGATGGAGGGCCGCCTGGTCTCCGAGGGCTTGATCGGCTGCCCGGTCTGTCACCGCGAGACCCGGATCGTGGCCGGCGTTGCCGATTTCGGTGGCGCCCCCGTGCCGCGGTCTGCCCCGCCGCTTACCGCCGAGGCGGCTCATGCGCTGCTCGGACTGGATGGGCCCGGCGGGTACCTGGCGCTGGTGGGGGGGATCGGCGCAATCGCGACGTCACTCGCCGCGCTGCTCCCGGGGATCAGCCTGGTCCTGGTCAATCCCCCCGCCGATTTCCCCGATTCCGCGGTGGCCAGCGTGGTCCGTGCCCGGCGGCTGCCCCTCAAGGCCCGGTCGATGCGCGGCATCGCTGTTCCCGCCGAGTTTGCCGGGACTCCGGGCTGGCTCGAAGCGGCCGTCGATGCGGTCCTCCCGGGCCTTCGGGTGGTTGCAGAAGGGACCGCCCCGACCCGGAATGATCTGACCGTGCTGGCCGAAGCAGGCGGGTGGTGGGTGGGGAAAAAGGGGTAACGACTCGCCTCGGGCCCGTCGTCCTGCGGAAGGGACCGGCGGGCGACTACTTGGTTTCTCCCCTCCATCGAAGAGCCCATGCGAACCCTCCTCAAGGTTGTTGGAGCGCTGCTTGCGATCGTCATAGTCGCCGGGGTGGCGCTGGCGGTCTACGTCCAGCTCACCTAGGACCGGGATTTCAGTGACATCCCCTTGCCAGAGATCCACGCCAGCACCGATTCGACCGTGCTGGCGCGGGGCGAGTACCTGGTTACTGCGGTGGCCCATTGCAGCGGGTGCCATGCTATCGAGGGGGTCGGGACCGACTTGAGCATGGATCCCAGGGGTGCGCTGACAGGTGGGCATGTCTTTGACATCCCCATGTTCGGGAAGTTTGTGTCGGCCAACTCGCCCGCGCCATCCGGAACGGTGTTGGCCGCCGAGGACAGATCCTGCCGTTCATGGGCTTCTCGGTGGGGAACATGTCTGACCAGGACCTGACGGCGATCATTTCCTGGCTCCGTACCCGGCCGCCAGTGGCCCAGCAGGCCCCGGCGGGAGAATGGGGTCCGGTTGCCAAGGCGCTTTCACTGATCCTGCGGCCGCGGGAGCTGCCCCCTATGGCGGATATTGCCCCGGACGCTGTGGGACTGGAACGGGGCCGATATCTGGCCAACGGTCCAGCCGCTTGCGTGGGCTGTCATACCCCGGCCAACCCGATGACCTTTGCCGTGGAGGGGGCTCCGTTCTCCGGCAACAGCGCGCCATCGCCGGACGAAACCGACCCGGCGTGGGAATTCCTGACACCCAACCTGACGCCGGACCCTGCCACGGGGCTTGTCAGCGCGTGGTCCGACTCGGCGGAAGGTCGGTTCCGGCGCGCCATAGGTGCGCCGGGATTCAGCCGGTGGTCAGCCCCTGTTCGTGCTCGTCGTGGCTGCCGTCGTGATCTGAGCCGTACAGCGCCTCGATCCGGTCGCGAAGCCGCTCTTCCACCACGCGCCGCTTGATCGACATCTTCGGGGTCAGTTCCCCGTCGGCAATCGTGAAGTCCCGGTTCAGCACCAGGAATTTCTTGGGCATCTCAAACCGGGCCAGCTCCCGGATCTGCTTCTTGGCTTCGGCCTCCAGGTGTGATTGCACCTCCGGCCGTTCCGCGAGCTCGGCGTCGGTCGCGTCCCCGAATCCCGCCGCCACCGCCCAGGGGCGGAGCCGCTCGAAGTCGGGAACCAGAAGCGCGATCGGAAACGGCCGGCGATCGCCCAACATCACCGCATTGCTGATGAAGCTGTTCTGCTTGAGGAGCGCCTCGATCGGCTGAGGGGCGATGTTCTTGCCTCCTGCGGTGACGATCAGGTCCTTCTTGCGGTCGGTGATCTTGAGGAACCCCTCGGCGTCGATCAAGCCGATGTCACCGGTGTGGAACCATCCCTCCCCGTCGATCGCCTCCGCGGTCGCCTCCGGCTTGTTGTAGTAGCCCTGCATGACGTGGGGGCCCCGGGTCAGGATCTCCCCATCGCCGGCAATCCGGACCTCGACCCCTGGAATCGGGCGCCCAACCGTTCCGAACTTGAGCTGGTCCAACCGGTTTATGGCGATCACCGGCGAGGTTTCCGTCAGCCCGTATCCCTCCAGGATCGGCAGCCCGGCGGCATAGAAGAACCGGCCGATCTCCGGCGCCAGGGGTGCACCGCCCGACATGAAGAATCGCAGGCGGCCACCGAGCTTGGCGCGCAGCTTCGAGAATACCAGCCGGTCGGCAACGGCGCGCGCCAGCCGGAGTGGCAACGGCACCGGCTGGCGGGCCAACGTCAATTCAGCCCACCGTAGCGCCGTGGCCTGGGCCCAGAGGAAGATTTCCCGGCGCATCGCCGGCCCGGACATCGCGGTTTCCAGGGTCTTGGCGTGCACCTTCTCGTACACCCGCGGCACCGCGGTCATCAGGGTGGGCCTGCGCTCGGCCATGTTCGGGCCCAGCGCCTCCATGCTCTCGGCATAGTTGATGAGCACGCCGGCCCACAGCATGGTGTAGTGTCCCGCCATCCGCTCGAAGATGTGCGAGAGCGGCAGGAAGGAGAGGCACTCGTCGCCTGGGCCCGCCGGAAGCACCTGCAGGCTGGCCACCACATTCGAGGTGATGTTGCCGTGACTCAGCATCACACCCTTGGGGTCGCCGGTGGTGCCCGAGGTGTAGATCAGCGTTGCCAGGTCACCAGGTTCGGCGGCCTCGGCCAGGGATCGCCAATCGGGGTGCCGGGCCACGGCGTCGCGGCCCCGGGCGATGACGTCATCAAGGTGCAGCAGCCCCTCGCCCTGGACCCCCTCGTCCATCACGATGACATGCCGCAGCGCGGGGAGGCTGTGGCGGATCTCAGCGATCTTGTCGGCGTGGAACTGGCTGGATACGACGATCGCCACCGCGGCCGAGTCGCGCAGGATGTAGGCGGATTGCTGGGCGGTAAGAGAAGGGTAGATCGGGACATCGGCACAGCGGGCCGTCAGGCAGGCGTAATCCACCCAGGCCCACTCGGGCCGGTTCTCCGCGAGCAACCCCACCCGGTCGCCGGGCCGCACGCCGAGTTCAAGCAGCCCGATGCTCAAGTGCTGGACCGCCTCCGCCAACCCGGTGTAGCTGATGTCGTGCCAGCGCCCGCCGCGCTTGTGGCGCATTGCCACCGGCCGCTCCCTGAACTTGTCGGTGGCTCCAAAGTACACATCGTTCAGGGTGCGCGGGGGAGCCACGATCACCTCACGGTCGGGGAAGGGGGCACCGGCGCGACCACCGTGAACAGGAGCACCTCCGAGTAGAGGGCGCGGCTACCTGTCCCCGTACTGGCCTGGACCCGGCCCCCCGTTCCGGTGGCGACGGCGGTCAGGAGGCCGGTGGTCGGATCGATGGTCAGGAATGGATCCGACGCGGCCCAGGTGATCGCTGCCGCCACCGGCTCCCCGCGCGCATCGCGCGCGATGGCCTGAAGTTGGAGCGTCGCACCGGTTTCCAGGGTGGTGGAGGCAGGGCGGACGACATCAAGAAAGGTGGCGCCGTCCGCCGTGGCGGTCAGGCCGCCACAGGCGGTGAGCAGAGTCAGGCTGAGGAGTCCACGCCTCATTCCGGTTCCGGCTCGGGGGCGGGACGCCCACCCGATTCGACCTCCAGCAGTGCGGCCTCGGCGTGGCGCACCCACTTCTCACCATCGGGGCCCTTCGGGGGACGGCTCAGGAAGGCCCGCAAATGCTCTGCGGCGCGCCCACCATCACCGCGCTGTTTCAGGAGAAACGCGAGCCCGTAATGGGCGCCGCCCAGGTTGGGATCCACCTCCAAGGCCCTGCGATAGTGGCGCATGGCCTCCTCGGGTTGCCCGGTCCTGGTGTAGGCCATCGCCATGTTCTGGAGGATGCGCGGATCGCTGGGATTGTCCCGGAGGCCCAACCGATAGGAGGTGAGTGCCGCGTCGTAATCGCCCTGACGCTCCAGCGCCATGGCCTCGTTGAGGTAGTCCAGTCGCTGCGGGCGGGGGGAATCGGGCCGGCCCAGCAGCCGTCGCCAGAAGCTCATCGGTGCGGGTTGCTCTCCGGACGGCGGGAAGGAGGGAATAATCTCCTGAAATTAGCCGCTGCGGGTGGGGTTGGCAACGCGATTGCCCGGGCACGCTGCATGGTGGTACGTTCCCGGCGGACCGATTCCCAGACCGCAAGGAGGCCCCGCATGTCCCCCACCGGCTCAACCCCACGCCGCGATGTGCTCGAAGTCGACTGGACCCTGTTCGGCGAACTCTGCCGGGGCCTCGCCCTCCGCGTGGCCCGGGACTACCAACCGGACCTGGTGCTGGGCGTGGCCAACGCCGGGGTCATTCCCGGGGCGGTGATCGCCTCCATCCTGCAATGCCAGTTCGACTCGATGACTGTCACCCGCCCCGAGCCCGGCGGCATGCCGGTGCTGGTGAGCCCGCCGTCCCATCGGATCGCCGGGGCGCGTGTGCTGATCGTGGATGAGACCTGCGACACCGGTCACACGATGAAACTGGCGCTGAGCGAGGTGCGGTCGCTCAAGCCCGCCGAGGTGCGGACCGCCGTCTCGATCTGCACTGGCGCCTATCAACCCGACTTCCACAGCTTCGAGACCGAGAAGCTGATCATCCTGCCCTGGGATCGCGAGATCATCGTGGCCGGGGAGCTGGTGACTCGGCCAGACTACGTCGACTGGCTCCGCGCCCACGACTAGCGGCGCGGTTTCCCCCGGCTAGCCGCCGGTGGCGCGGCGCAATTCCGCCTCGTCCCACACCGTAATGCCGAGCTGCTGGGCCTTTTCCAGCTTGGACCCCGCTTCGGCGCCCGCCACCACGATATCAGTCTTCCTGCTCACCGACCCCGTCACCCGGCCACCGGCATGCTCAATCAAGGCGGCTGCCTCGGTCCGGCTGAGCGTCGGCAGGGTGCCGGTCAGCACCAGGATCTTGCCTGACAGCGGCCCGTCGGTCGGTACCGTGGTCGGCTCCGTCAGGTTCACCCCCGCGGCCCGCAGGCGTTCCACCAGGTCCTGGTTGCGTGGATCTGCAAACCACCTCACCACCGCCGCCGCGATCGTCGGCCCGACCCCCGGTACCTCCGTTACCACGTCTTCGGCTGCCGCCGCCAGCGCGTCCAGGGTACCAAATCTGCGCGCCAGAAGGATGGCCACATTCTTCCCCACGTGGCGGATGCCGAGTCCGAACAGGAGGATGGAAAGCGGCTGCTCGCGGGAGGTGGCGATGGCCTGAACCAGTTGCTCGGCCGACTGGCTGGCGAAGCGGTCGAGGGTCACCAGCTGGTCGGTGGTGATCAGGTAGAGGTCGGCAAGGTCACGGATCAGTCCTGCATCGGTCAGCTGGTGCACCCGCTCCACGCCGAGACCGCGAATGTCCATGGCCCCCCGGGAGGCGAAATGGACCACCCCCTCGTGGATCCGCCCGGAACAGCGTGGATTGACGCAGTAGGCCATCACCTCGTCGGCGGGCCGTTCCACCGGCTCGCCGCAGGCCGGGCACTCCGCGGGCAGCTCGAACGGCACCTCGCTGCCCACGCGGCGATCGCGCAGCGGGCCGATGACCTGCGGGATCACTTCGCCAGCCCGAACGACCTCCACCCAGTCCCCGACCCGGATGTCCTTCTGCCTGATGATCTCTTCATTGTGCAGCGTCGCGCTGGAGATCGTCACCCCACCCAGTTCCACCGGTTCCAGCACGGCCCAGGGATTCAGCGCCCCCGTCCGGCCGACATTCACCCGGATCTCGAGCAGCCTGGTCACCGCCACTTCCGGGGCAAACTTCCGGGCAATGGCCCAGCGCGGCTCGCGGTCGCCCACCACGCCGAGGTCCTCCTGCAGGTCGCGCCGGTCGACCTTGACCACGACGCCATCGGCACCGAATGGCAGGGTGGGCAGCAGGCGCTCATACTCCGCCACGCAGGCCTGGACCGCCGCCAGATCGGCGCACTGCCGCCGGTGTGGCTCCACCTGGAATCCCCACGACGCCAGCAACTCCAGCACCTCGTGGTGGGTCCGGGCCGACAGTCGACCCTCGATGGCCTCGACCTGGAAGGCAAACATCCGCAGCCGTCGCGACCGGGTAATTCCGGGATCGAGCTGGCGGAGCGAGCCGGCGGCGGAGTTGCGCGGGTTGGCAAAGAGCGGTTCCCCTTTCTCCTCGCGCTGCCTGTTGAGCCGCGCAAAAGCCGCCGTCGGGAAGTAGACCTCGCCCCGGATCTCCATCAACGCCGGGTGGCCGGTCCCGGCCAGCTGGAGCGGAACGTCAGGGATGGTCCGGAGGTTGGCGGTAATCTCCTCGCCAATGACCCCGTTGCCGCGGGTGGCCCCCCGGGCCAGGACCCCGTCGGTGTAAGTCAGCGACACCGCGGTGCCGTCAATCTTCACCTCGGTGGTATACCCCGCGGCGACCACATCGGGATTGAGCCGCGCGTTGCGCTGTTCCCAGGCCTCGAGCTCGGCGCTGTCAAAGGCGTTGGCCAGCGAGAGCATGGGACGATGGTGCGCCACTTTGACCAGGGCGGCCGCCGGAGCCGCGCCGACTCGCTGGGTGGGGCTGTCGGGGGATTGCAGGTTGGGGAACCGGGACTCGAGCGCCTGCAGCTCGCGAAAGATCCGGTCGAATTCGGCGTCGGAGATCTCCGGCGCGTCGAGGGTGTAATAGGCGTGGTTGGCACGCTCGAGCTGGAGGCGCAACTCGGCCGCCCGCCGGGCCGACTCGGCGGGCGCGCCGTCGGTCACGACTCGGCCGTCTCCTGGCCGATGACGGTCAGGGCCACCTCGACCAGCCGCTCCAGCTCCGCCTCGTTGGTGCGAGCCAGCAGGCCGTCGTGCCCGGCGCCGTTGCGGGCGGCATGGCCGTCGAGCAGCCGCTGCATGAACCCGAGCAGCGCGGCCCGCTCCCGCTCGCCGGCGAGGCCGCTGGCCCCGCGCCGGGCCTGCAGACGCTCAAAACGGTGGGCGTTGCGGAGGGCCGCCGCGGTCAGTTCGGCCACCACCTCCACGAACCGGATATCGGCAGCGGTGCAGGCAGGGCCTTCACGAAAGGTCCGCAGGAAGATTGCCCCGATCGGGGTTCCCCTCCAGCTGATCGGCACCACGGTGATCGACTTGACCATCCGGTTGGAGAGCGCCGAGACGATCGCGGCCAGATCGGGATCCTCGCCGATGTCGGGAATGTTGACGGTCTGGCCCGAATCGAGGGCGCGGCGCAACTCCGGGTATCGGCCAAGGTCCACCACGTGGTTCCGGATCGAGGGATCCTCGAAACTGGCCACGAGGTGCACCGTCCCGCCGCCCCGCTCGACCAGGAAGACCGAGGATCGATCCAGTCCAAAGGTCTGGCCGAGACGACGGGCCACCGCCTGGACGATGTCGACATAATGGAGCGATCCCCCGATCTCGCGGAGGACCTCGACCAGGGCCAGCAGGTGCCGACGCTCCTGCTCCAGGGTCTCCACCCGGGACCGCAGCTGGTCAATTTCCTGATGCCCTGTGGGAAGCGTGGTCAGCATGGTAGCGATCCGATCTCCGGGAGACAGTGAAAGTTGGGGGACCACCTCGAGGCGGTCAAGCGGTAGAACCGCGTTGTTCCTGCCCCGGCACCGGGCTACCTTCCGGTAGCCCAGTCACTTGGCCAGGAGCCTCGAATGACCGACGAAATCCTTGACACTGAACAACCTGACGACACCGCAGTACGCGGTGGCGGCCTGTTTGCCGCTGGACTGATCGTCGGCGCGCTGGTGGGAGCCTCAGCGGCACTCCTGCTGGCTCCTGACTCCGGTAGAATCACCCGCCGACGCCTGAAACTCAGACTGCACGACCTCCGGGAAGATGCCGCGGAGGAGCTCAGGGGAGCCGGCAAGAAGCTCCGTCGCCGGCTCGAGGACGATTAGAGCAAGTTCTTGGCCCGGGCCGTGATGCCTGGATTCGGTGTCCCCTCAGCTGGGGGACGGGTATCGGGTCCCAGGTACCGAGGGTTCGTCGTCAGGTGGCCCCTGACCCCGCTCCGGTCGTTCAGACCGACACCTCGTACCCGATACCTGACACCCCGTCCCCATTCCCCGTTCCCCATTCC
>JAWXBA010000167.1:0-5314 GCA_034439775.1 Gemmatimonadota bacterium
CTAGCGGAGGCGGGGGATTTGGAGGCAGGAGTGGAGTGGGAGCGACGCGGCAGCACCGGCTGGATCCTGACGGGCGTGGAAGGCGGGCTCAAGCTGAAGCTGACCGATGGAATGTCGGTCGACTCGTTCCTCGGCAACAGCATCGGAACTATCCGGCGCCGTTGACCATCCGGCTCAATAGCAGGCGGGCACCCCGGTCGCCGTGACGGCCCGGTTCGGAGCGTACCGTGCCGCTCCCATGAAGACCCCGCAGACATTGTAGGCCGGGTTGGTGACGGCCGGATTGGTTGCCGTCGCGGACCATCCCTCCCCATTGGCATTGTTCGGACCCCTGCGTCGGACCACGATCACATTGCCGGGACTGGGTGTCAGTGCCACCCGGCCACGCCCTCCCGGGCCGGGCACTTCCTGTGGGGCGACTCCGTTGGCAAAGTCCTGGTAGGTGGAGTAGAACGCCACCTGGGCACTCGCCAGATTCCTGAGGTCCGAGATCATCGATGCCACCACGGCGCGCTCACGCATGGTGTTCAATCGGGGCAGCCCCAAGGTGGCCAGGATCCCCAGGATCGCCACCACCACCAGGAGTTCCACCAGCGAAAATCCACTCCGATTCATCGCTCCTCCTATCCAGGGCACTCCGTTGCGAGACTGCATCAGGGAAATTCCACCCGCAGTATCGTGGCCCCTTCCCGAATGCCATCGATCACACGCAGGTCACCGACCAACTCCCCGATCACGGTGTACTCGTGGTCCAAGTTGAGGTTGTCCACCAGGTTGATGAAGATCTGCCCGTCGCCGGTATCCCGGCCCCTGGTGCTGATCCCCACGGTGCCACGCCGGTGGCGGCCACCCACCTCGTCGGGGCTGAAGTCGGCCCCCCCCACATACTCGTTGGCGCCAGGGCTGCCACCTTGGAGGACGAAATTCGGAACCACCCGATGCAGAGTGATCCCGTTGAACCACCCGGATTCAGCCATCGCCACAAACCGAGCGACACTCCCCGGCGCATCGAGCGGCCGAAGCGCGATGACAAGACGGGCCCCATCCGCCATGACGAGCACCGCGCGAGTCATCCGTCGCAGTTCGGAAACGGCGGGGAGGCCAGCTCGCGCGCGCGGAGTTGCCGCGGACTGAACTTCCGATCCGCCGAGCTTCGCGAGCAATTCGGCCACCCGGGCGGCAATCAGAGGGTCGAAATCACGCAACGCAGGGCGCAGCGCCTCCACCTGGACGGACGTGCCGAATTCACCAATCCGATCCAGCAGCGCCACCCGGGTGTCGCGGGACGTCTCAATGCGGGCGCGGCTGATCCGATCAAATGCCAGCAGACTGGCAGATGCAACATCAGGGCCAAGCGCTGAGCCCCGGAGGGTGCGGGCAGCATTGAGCACCAGCTGCTGGTCGTCCCGGCCGAGCTGCGCCACCGCCATGCGATCTGCCTGACGTCCATCGAGGGCCACCAGGCCCCGCAGGGCGGCGTCCCGGACGTTGTCCACGCTGTCCTCCACCAATCGGAGCAACGTGGGCCGGTCCCGGAGCTGCTGCGCCACGTCGGCGGCATGCATCCGCACCCACCAGATGGTGTGCCCCGCAAAGGATCCGAGCCGGATGGCCGCCCGCGTGGCATCGCTCCGGGCGAGTGCGGCCAAGGCCGCGACCGGTCGCTGCCATGCCAGCTCCGTCAGCGGCTCGCGGGTAATCGCCTCCAGGAGGTCCCGGGGAACGGCCATGGCCCCGCAGCCAGCCCCGACCGCCTCGATGGCGAGGAGTTGAATGGTGATCGACGGATCGCGAATGGCGGCGATCAATGGCTCGCATCCCTCAGTGATCCGGCCGTGGCTGGACCAGCCGCGGACCGCCTCGACCCGGACCATGATTTCAGGATCGTGCAGGGCCGCCAGGAACAGCAGGTTCCGCCCGGGTAGCGCCGGGCCGGTTCGGGCCGCCAGGAGCGCCAACCGACGCACCTGGGGATCGGGATCCCGGGCGCCGATCGCCACCGTGGCGCTGTCCACGGCGTTCCCCGCAGTCAGCGACACCATGGCAAGGCGTCTGGATTCTGGAGTCAGGGCCACCTCGAGCCACCGCCGCAACGACGTGGCCAGGGGGCCCCCGGCTGCTGCCGCTCGTCCCTGTTTGCGGAGCAGCTCCCAGATCCCTCGCAGGGCGCCTTCGAGGTGGTCCCCTTCCCGCTCGAGCGCTGCGGTGAGCAGGGTGCGTGCTTCGATGGAGGCCGGCGTGTCTCCCGCGCCCAGCCGCAGCCGACCCACCGCGGCCAGCAGGGCCCCCTGCACCGGGAGCGACTGCTCGACGCGGTACCGGGCGACGAGCATCGCCATGGCGGCGGTTCCGTCGCCCCGGTACGCCGCCTGGGCAATCGCGTTGGCGGCCTCGATCCTGACCGACGCTGCCGGCGCGGCGAGCGCCGGCTCCAGTGCCCTGAGCAACTCGGCGCGCTCCAACCGGCCCAGCGCCCGGACCGCGATGCGCTGGACAGTCGAGTCTTGATGCCGGCTGCCACGCATCAGCACCGCAACGTCGGCGGCGTTCCCGGCCCGGGCCCGCTCCGCGGCGAAGATTCCGGCGAGCACCGAATCCGCCGGAGCCTGAGGCGCTGGCTGGATTATCAGGAGCACGGCGGCGAGGAGGTGCATGGTTCAGGTCCCGTGCATGGTGAGTCCCGCTGCCGCTCGTTCGAGCTGGCGACAGTGGTGCCTGGTGTGCAGTGCCACAAACCGCAGCATCGTGGGCAGGGAGAGCGCGCCGAACATGGGATGCACCGAACGCGCGGCGGGGTTGGCATGGTTCGCCGTCATCGCCTGTTCCCATTCGGCGGCGATCGTCTCCAGGCGCTTCACCGCCTCCGCCGCCGCGAGCCGGTCTCCCACTGGACGGACCTCCCTCGGTGAGCGGACGCCCGGCGGAATGGGGCGGCCGGCCAGCAGTCTTGGCAGGATGAACCGACGCAGCATCCACGCCTTCCATCGGGGCACCTTGAGCGGGATCGCCGCGTCTCCACGCTGTTCGCGGGCAAGGAACTCATAGGTGAGGATGAGGTGCATCATCACATCTGCGGGAGACCATTTTCCGGCGGTCGGTGGCACCGTCCACCGGGCCTCCGGCGCTGAGCGCGCCGCCGCCGCGACCTGCGCGATCGCATCCTGGTGTCCCCTCATGTCGGCGTCCCAGTCCAGCATGGACAACTCTCCCCGGTGGGTGCTGTGGTGCGAAGGTGTGCCACTCCCTTGCCGGAAGATACCTGGAAACCGGCCCGCCATCTCCCCGCGCTCCTTGGTCGATCGGCCAACGCGGCGTATCCTTCGCACTCCCCCTGCGGAGCGCACTGACGCATGACCGAAGCCGCTCGCGGCCTGGCATCCTTCGACCACCTCGTGGTCCTGATGCTCGAGAATCGCTCCTTCGACAATCTCTTCGGCTACCTCTACGAGCACGACCAGCCGAATCACTTCCTCGGGCGTGGGGAGCAGTCGTTTCGTGGCGTGTCCGGGCGGACCGACCTGTGGAATGAGGACCACCAGCAACCACCGCGCCGAGTCCCCGTGGCCAAGGCCCCCTGGCAGACGGCGAGCGACATGTGCCAGCCGTCTCCGGACCCGGGCGAGGAGTACCACCCGCACGTCAACCGCCAGGTCTACGGGAAGGATGATGTCCCGGGGGACGCGGCTCTCCTGCCCGATCCGGCGCCGATGAGCGGCTTCGTCCAGGACTATATCCGGGCCATCGGCCAGCAGGAATTCTGGGATGGGGTGGCGGCCGACCCGGAGCACTACAGCCGGATCATGCACTGTTTTCCACCCGAGGCCACCCCGGTGCTGAGCGGCCTGGCACGCGCCTTTGCGATCTCCGATGAATGGCACGCCTCGGTGCCGACCCAGACGTGGGCCAACCGCTCTTTCCTGAACTCGGGCCAGTCACACGGGTTCGTGACCAATGCCGACTTCCTCAAGTGGCACCACAACATCGGGGAGACAGTTTTTGAGCGGCTGGGCCAGGCGCTCGGGGCGGAACGCGGCTGGAGGGTGTACTGGGATTCCCAGGATGTGGCTGCCTTGACCCGTTTCATCCACCCCAACCTGCACCACCACGACCACGACGCAAACTTCCGCGATTTCCCGGCCTTTGCCGAGGACTGCGCCAAGGGCGACCTCCCGGCCTACACCTTCATCCAGCCGCGGCTCATCGTCAACCACAACGACATGCACCCGCCGGTGGCCACGAATCAATGGGTCCACTCCTCGATCCTGGCGGGAGAGGTTCTGGTCAACGACATCTACAACGCGGTCCGCTCCAGCCCAAGCTGGCCGCGGACGCTACTGGTGATCGGCTTTGACGAGCATGGGGGGACCTACGACCACCAGCCACCGCCGCGCACCGTGGCTCCCACCGCGTCGCCGGGATACCCACTCCAGAATGATTTCCATTTCAACCGGCTCGGCGTGCGGGTGCCGGCGCTGTTCATCTCACCCCACATTGCGCCAGGCACGGTCTTTCGGGCCCGCGGGAATGTGCCATTCGATCATACCTCAATGCTCCGCTCGATCTGCGCCCGCTGGAACCTGACCCCTCTCGGCGACCGCGATCGGCAGGCGCCGGACTTCAGCCACGTCTTTACGCTTGCCCCAGCAGATGCGAGGCTGGACACCCCTGCGTTCACGGCCCGGCCCTATGAGCCGCTGACCGCGGCCCAGGCGAATGAGGGGATCTTGAGCGGGATGCAGAAGGGACTGGGGCACCTCATTGCCCACGGCCTCGGCAAGTCGCTGCCGGAGGGGATCCACCGGGTCGGGGACCTGCTGCACCACCTCAGGTCGGGGCGATGACCGGCACCCTCCCGGGAACCGGGATGTCATCGAGGTTGCGGGGTGCCGCGACCCGCGGATCGTGCAGCACGGTGGCGCGATACTCCACCAGGGGAGAGGTCACCAGGTCCTGGGGAAAGCAGAGGACATCGGGCGGCACATGATTGCCGTCGGCATCGCGGCGCAGCGGGAGGCCACCAACCCGGAAGCAGCGCTCCACATACTCGGCGCAGAACAGGCCCCGCGGGGACATCGGATTCCCGAGCTTGACCTTCCGGAACCAGCGGAACAGGCTCCGGAAGAGATCCCCGGTACCGAACTTGAGACCCAGATCGGTGCGCGCCTCACCCAGGACCGGGGGCACCCGCAGCTCGATCTCGGGATGCGCCTCGCGCCGCAGGCGATACCAGTCCGCCCGGCCGGGGTATTCCTCCACGGCGACGCTCAGGGGGATCGCCTGAATCCCCACCCCCTCCGCCTGCATGATCATCAGC
>JAWXBA010000168.1:0-3946 GCA_034439775.1 Gemmatimonadota bacterium
GCCCCATTCCCTAGTCAATTATTCCCCATTCCCTTAGATTGCCACCATGACCAACCCAGCCCCCCCGACCCCATTCATCTCTGCCGAAGCCGCCCGCAAGGCGCTCAAGCAGGTCAAGGACCCCGAGCTCGGCCTCAACATCATCGACATCGGCTTGATTTACGACGTGGCCGTCGATGACGATGGGGTCGTCAACGTCAAGATGACCCTGACCTCTCCCGGCTGCCCCTCGGGCGCCGAGATCATGGCCGATGCCAAGATGGTGCTGGAACAGCAGGAAGGGGTTACCGCTGCTGAGGTGGAGCTGGTCTGGGAGCCCTACTGGACCCCGGACAAGATGGATCCGCGGGTGCGGACGTTCATGGGCTTCTGACTCGGGAACTGTACAGCCCCGGGATTGGGATGGCTCCCGGCAGGGTAGGCGGGAACTATACGACTCCGCTGCCGTGAAAGCTCCGCTCATGGTGAGCGGGAACGGCCAAGCATGCTTTTCCCTCTCACCCTGCTGGGAACCCAGCCGCGCTACGCAGCCGTACAGTTCCCGCCCACCACTCACCGATCCCGGTCTTGTTCTAGAGCCGTACAGTTCCCATTCAGGGCTCGCCGACCACCGCCACCAACTCCGCCCCCAGTACCCGCGCCTGCCATTTTCGCACCTCGGGCAGCTTGGCCAGGGCGGCCACCGTCTTCGGCACCGCCCGGGTAATAGCCTCCAGGGTGCCGTTGGGGCAGAGGACCCCCGGCGCCAGGTCAAGCCGCTGGGCAATCGCGTTGCGGCGCGCCTTGAGCCGATCGAGTCGCGCCAAGTAGACCGGATCCGGCTTGTGACGGGGTGGCCTCGGGAAGTGGGGCAGTTCGTCTTCCGGCACCGCCAGGCCGCGGCTCACCGCGTCGAGGACTTCCTGGGCGCGGCGGCCGGCCAGGTCGCGGCCCGCACCCTTGACCGCCTCAAGATCCTCCACCGACCGGGGCGGGTTTTCGGCCATCGCCAGGATCGGCTCATTGTTGAGGATCCGGAAGGCGGCCCGGTCCAACTGCTCGGCGGTCTGTTCGCGCCAGCGGACCAGTTCGCGCAGGACGGCCAAGCCGCGGGGCGACAGGGTCCGGGCACCCTTGAGCCGGAGCCAGGCCTCCTCGCGGTCCTCGCCCGCGGTGTACCGAACCTGCTCCAGCGCGGCGAACTCCTCCTCCATCCACGAGAGCCGATCCAGCTCAGCCAACCGAGTGTGCAGGATGTCGCGGACCTGATGGAGGTGCCTGGTGTCCATGGCGGCGTAGGCCAGCATCTCGGCCTTGAGCGGCCGGGTGGACCAGTCGGCGCGCTGATACTTCTTGTCGGCCTTGACCCCGAGGTACTTCTCGAGCAGCGCGGCCAGGCCGATGCCGGGCTCATTCACGAACTGGGCGGCGATCCGGGTGTCAAAGATATGGTTGGGGCGAAACTGGTACTGGAGGTCAAAGAGGCGCAGGTCGTAATCGGCGTCGTGAAACAGCACCTCCCGCTCCCGGTCGGCCAGCAGTTCGCCGAACGCGCCAAGATCCTTGACGCCGAGTGGATCGATGATGGCGGTCTGGGTCCGGGTGGAGACCTGGATCAGGTAGATCCGGTCGAGGTGCCGGTGGAAGCTCGCGGCCTCGGTGTCGACGGCGAGGGAAGGCGCGTCGGCGGCCTCCGCCAGGAAATCCTGCAGCTGGGACGGCCGCTCAACCAGGCGGGTGTCGGCGGGAAGCTCGGCGGCCACGGGAGGGTTCCGGTTCAGTCGCGGGTGGGAATGCGTTCGATGGCGTCGCCGATTTCTTCCAGGGCCTTGGCCAACTGCTTCCAGTAGTCCGCATCCGGCGTCACCGGCCCGCCCAGGGCGGCGTCCGCCTGGAGCTTTCTGGTCAGCCTGGCCACGTGGCGGATGTAGTCGGTCTTGGGGGGCATCGGAAATCCTTGGTCTGCCGGGGCTGGGCGGGCTGGCTGTAAAGTAGCGGGGGATGGGAACGGGGACGTAGCTTTGAGGCTGGAGGACGCCATGGGTGCAGCTGAAGTAGATCTGACAGTCTATCCGGATGAGTGCGATGCCTTTGGGCACCTCAATCAGGCCTCATTCCTCTCCCTCTTCGAACGGGCGCGCTGGGAGGTCTTGGCCCACGGCCCCGGGATGGACGTCTTCAGCCGGACCGGTGCCTGGCCGGCGGTCCGCAAGACCAGTATCGACTACCACTTGGCAGCCTTTCCGGGGGACGTCCTCCGGTTTCACCAGGCGCTGACTCATGTGGGGCGGACCAGCTTTACCATGCGTCAGACCGCCCGCCGCCGCGCCGATGATGCCCTGATCGCCACCGCCGAGTTCATTTTCGTCTGCATCAACCGCGAGGGCCGCCCGGTTCCCGTCCCTGAGGAGGTCGGCAGTTACTTCACGTCTGGCGCCGGTGACGACTCGATCCAGCGGATCACCGTGCGTGGGGTCAGCCTGGCGGTCGAAACGCGGGGAACCGGGCCGGCGGTCCTCTTCATCCACGGCTACCCGCTCGACCGAACCATCTGGCAGCACCAGGTGGCCCACCTGGAGGGGTACCGCCGGATTGCGCCGGACTTGAGAGGAATGGGTCGTTCCGATGCCCCGGATCTGGGGTACTCGATGGCGACCTACTCCGACGACCTGGCCGGCCTGCTGGAGGTGCTGGGTGAGGAATCGGTGGTGCTGTGCGGACTCTCGATGGGCGGGTATGTCGCCCTCGAGTTCCTGCGGCGCCACCCTGACCGGGTTCGCGGCCTGGTGCTGATGGACACCAAGGCGGAGGCGGACTCGCCGGAGGGGCGCAAGGCACGGGATGCCCAGCTGGCCATGGTGCGCGAGTCCGGCATCGCGGCACTGGCCGACCAGATGGTGCCCAAACTCCTCGCCTCGGGGGCGGCACCCTCGCTCGTGGCCCAGGTCCGGGCGATGGTGATGGCCACTCCGGTGGCCGGGGTGGCCGGGGCGCTCGGTGCCATGCGTGACCGGGGCGACAGCCGGGTCCTTCTCCCGGAGCTCGGCCGGATCCCGGTGCTGGTGGTAAGTGGCGCCGCCGACGCCTTGATTCCCGCCGCTGTCGCCGAGGCGCTGGCCGACGCCATTCCCGGCGCCCGCTTGGAGATCATTCCCGGAGCCGGTCACCTGCCGCCGCTGGAACAGCCGGCGGCCACGACCGCCGCGTTGCAACGTTTCCTGGAACGGTGATGTGCAACTATTTGGGGGGGTCGGGCGTCATATAGGATGGCGGGCCGACCAGGTGTTCACCACAGTCACCGCCCGGCTGTTCGCAGCACCTGCCAACGCAATACGGCCCCGCCACGGGAAAGTCCCGGGACGGGGCCGCCCATCTTTGCCCCCTACTTCTTCGGCGGCCCCGGCGGGGTGTCGCTGTTGAAGATCTCTTTGTTCTTCTCGATGAAGGCAAAATCCTTGGCGGGGACATCGTCTTCGGGGAAGATGGCCGTGACCGGGCACTCCGGCTCGCAGGCGCCGCAGTCAATGCACTCATCGGGGTGGATCCAGAGCTGGTCCTCGCCCTCGTAGATGCAGTCGACCGGACAGACATCCACGCAGGCGCGGTCTTTCACTCCGACACAGGCATCGGTTATCACATACGTCATTGCCAGGTGCTCCTCGGCACACGGTTCCCCGCAGGGAAGGTTGGGTCGCCCGCCGCGTCCGCAGCGGTGCTGGAACAGAGATAAGAAGCGGACTCCCGGCGCGCAAGGGGATCCACCCTTCATCTTTTCTTCTATCTTGGAGCCCATGCAAAATCCCCGCCTGATCGCCGGCCTGCTGGTTGCCCTCTGCGCCGCCGGTCCGGCGGCGGCCCAGGTCTGCCAGCCCGGGCCCACCGCCCTGGTCCTCTCCGGAGGCGGCGCCAAGGGCGTGGCGCACATCGGGGTGCTGCTGGCCCTCGATTCGGCTGGGGTCCGGCCCGA
>JAWXBA010000169.1:0-11843 GCA_034439775.1 Gemmatimonadota bacterium
ATGCCTCGCGGACGGCATGGGAACGGGGGATCATGAGGTACGACCGGGACACCAAGCAATTGGAACCGGTGGTGCGTGATGCCAGGCAGTACGCCGGCCTGCGCTTCTCCCGGGACGGTCAGGTGGCCATTCTCAACGTGGCAGAGAGCAATCGTCCGGCCGATATTTTCATTTCGCGGGATGGCCTCCGCACCATGTCCAGGCTGGTGGAAACCAACCCCCAGCTTGCCGACAAGGGGCTCGGCACCACGCGGCTCCTGGAGTATCTCGACGCCGATGGCCGGTTGCAGTATGGGGTGGCGCACCTCCCCGCCGGTCATCGGGAAGGGATGCGGTATCCGACCGTCTTCATCATATATGAGACGTTCTTCGATGATACCTTCGACCCGACCGCCGCCCTCCTCAATGCCAACGGATACCTGGTCGTCAAGCCGTCCGTCACCTTCGAAACCGGATACCCGTGGGAAGCGTGGCTCAAGGGAGTCAACGCGGCGGCCACCCATATCGTCCAACTGGGGATCGCCGATTCGACCCGCATGGGGGTCCAGGGTACCAGCTACGGGGGCTACGCCACCAACCTCCTGATCACCAGGACCAATCGCTTCAAGGCGGCGATCAATATTTCCGGCAAGGTGGACATGGTCAGCTTCTACACCGACTCGCCTCGTCTGGGCGTCCGGAACATCAATGCCGCCGAAAAGACCCAGGACCGGCTGGGGGCCACATTGTGGGACGCCCCGCTCAAGTACATCGAACATTCGGCGATTTTCTACGCCGATCGCATCAAGACCCCGCTGCTCCTGCTGACGGGCGATCAGGACCACAACGTCCCCGCGGGGAACAGCCGGGAGATGTATTACGCCCTGAGAAGGCTGGGCCGGAATGTGACCTGGGCGAACTACATGAATGGCGGCCACGGGGTCCCCATGACAACTGAGTCAGATTTCTACGACTTTCACCAGCGGATGGTCGGTTGGTACGAGAAATACCTGGCCAAACCCTCAACAACTAACGCGGCCTCGGGCGGAGGCCTGCCCCGATAGAATCGTTGTGGAAAACACCGCAAGCTTTTGGGGATAGGAAGTTTACAGGATGTTGTTAGATATCATTCAGCGCCAACCAGCCGGTTGGCGCTGTTGATAACTAGAGGTCGCCTCATTCCCGGGATCGATTTATCAACACCAGATCGCATCAAGGCGATTACCATCGGGGCAGGAGGCCGCGCGCTTTTCCGCCCACCTTCTGCAGGATTTCGGCTACCACCGGTCGCCCGCCACGCCGTAGCTTGTGCCCCATGGCCAAAGATTCCCAATACAAGCCAGTGGAAAAATGGACTGATCCGCGCCACGTGCTTGGGCACGAAGGTGAGGAGGACGCGGTGGCGTACCTCGAAGCCGTAGGCTGGCGGATCGAGGCGCGCCGATTCCGCCTGGGACACCACGACCTGGATCTGGTGGCCCGGAAGGGCAACCTGGTTGCATTTGTAGAGGTCAAGACTCGGCGCTCCCGCCGCTACGGCACCGTGCTCGAAGCGCTCGGTCACAAGCAACGCCGAGCGGTGACCCGGTTGGCCGAAGTCTGGATCCAGCGGCATGGCCGGCGAGGGGACGAGTACCGGTTTGACCTGATCGGCGTGGATGCGCTGACCCCCGGGGCAGGGCGGGTGAGCCATGTGCCGGACGCCTGGCGGGCGGAGCGGCGGTGAGCCGTCCGATCCTATTGACATCTGATGCGTGATGCGTGATGCTATGGTCATGCGGACCACACTTTCCATCGATGCCGACGTGCTCGAGGCGGCCAGAGCCATCGCCGAGGCGCGCGGGACCAGTATTGGAACGGTCATTTCTGAACTGGCCCGCCGTGCCCTTGCCCCCGACACCGCGCGCCAAAACCGCAATGGGTTCCCCCTGATCCCCATGCGTCCCGGCGCAGCACCGGTCACCCCGGAACTGATCCGGGAACTGCTTGAGGAGTCGGAGTGAGCGCGTTCCTGCTCGACATCAACGTGGTCATTGCAATTGTGGATCCGTGCCACCAGTTCCATGAGCCGGTGCACACCTGGATTGCGGGCAGTCGCGACGCCGGCCTCTTGACGACTCCGATCGTGCAGTTGGGGGTGGTTCGGGTCCTGAGCCAGCCGCGCTACCCGAACCACATGGGCACGGCCGCCCAGGCGCTGGTGTTGTTGCGCGGGTTCAGTGCTCATCCGAGGCACCGCTTCTGCGCCGACGATCTTTCACTGGTCGCCCCGGGGCTTCTGGCGCGGGAGTCAGAGCTGACCCCAGGTCGACTCACCGACCTCTACCTGCTCGCTCTCGCTGCCCGCCACGGCGCGAAGCTGGCCACCTTTGACCGCCGCATTCCGGTCGAGGCCATTGTGGGGGGCGGGGCCGCGCTCGAGCTGCTGGAGGCGTAAGGCTCCGGGCGGCCCAGCTGTTGTCAGGTCGGGTACGCCGCAGTGGATGGATGCGGAGTTGTAAATGCTGGTATAACTGAGGTATAATAGCGTATGAAAACTGCGATCTCACTTCCTGATGCGCTTCATGTGGCGGGAGACAAGCTGGCCAAGCGCCTGGGAGTTTCCCGCAGTGAGTTGTACGCCCGGGCCCTGGCCGAGTATTTGGCAAAGCACCGTACCGACCGGGTAACGGAGCAGCTCAACGCCGTCTACGCGGCTGAGTCGGTTCCGATCGATCCGCTGCTATCAAGGGCACAGCGCATGGTCATTCCCCCAGAGTCGTGGTAGTCCGGTGGAACTGCGCCGTGGTGAAATATGGTGGGCCGACCTCGCCGATCCGGTCGGTTCCGCACCGGGTTTTCGGCGCCCGGTGCTGATCGTGCAGTCCGATGCCTTTTCTCGGAGTCGTCTGGGGACAATCACGGTCGTGGCGTTGACCCGGAACCTCCGCCTGGTGGCCGCACCGGGGAATCTGCTCCTGACGGCAAAGCATTCCGGGTTGCGGGCTGACTCGGTCGTCAATGTCACCCAGGTGCTGACGATCGACCGGCGCGTCCTGACCGAACGGATTGGGATGCTGCGGCCCGCCGAGGTGGATCAGGTCGATGCGGGGTTGCGGCTGGCTTTGGGGTTGTAGCGAGGGCGAGCTTGCCAGGCGCCCGCCCTCCTCAGGGGGGTGCTACCGAATTATCGGCGGCACCGGCGCCGCCCACCGCCGGAACTCTTCCGGTGTCTGCCAGAAGAAACGCGTCAGTTCCTTCCGCTCCGGCCAGAGCTGGGCCATCGACTCGGCATCAAACACCACTCCGCCCTTGACCACCCGCCAGATCCGATTCGAGTTGCGAATATTCTCGAGCGGATTGGCGTTGAGGATTACGAAGTCGGCCAGCTTGCCCACCTCCAGTGACCCCAGATCCCGCTCCAAGCCAAGTTTCTCGGCAGGGTGCAGGGTGGCCCGGCGGAGTGCCTCCATCGGCGTGGCTCCGCCATCCACATGTCCCCAGAGCTCCCATTGGGCCCCGATACCCTGCTGGTTGCCGTGCGAACCGAGCGCAATGTTGCCGCCGGCCCGCTCGATCTTCAGGGCGTCGGCGGAGAGGTCCTTGAAGTACAGCTCGTTCTCCGGAATCCAGGTCCACCGCCGGCCGTCGTCGAGGCGGGGCTCCGGGGTAAAGCGCCGCACCTTCGGGTCGTCATGGGGATTGGTGATGGCGGTGTAATAGCCGAACAGTGACGGCCCGCCGTATGTCACGATGAAGGTCGGGGTGTAGTAGATCTCCGATCGGGCAAAGAGCTGGATGACATCGTCGTACAGTGGCGCCAGTGGAACAGTGTGCTCGAAGGCGGTGAATCCGTCAATCGCCATCGTGATGTTGCGTACCAGGTCGCCGGCGCCCTCTGCCGTCATGGGAAGCCCCGCTTCCCGGGCGGCCTGGACCAGCCACTGTCGCTGGTCGCGACGCGGTTGCATGTACTCCTTCATCATATCGGCGCCAAAGGTCTTGAGCCGGCGCACGATCTGGCGGGCATCGTCGAGCCCGGTGATATCCATCGACTGCGGCAGATTGTCGAATCGGCCGTCGACCCAGGTTCCGGTCGAGAAGAGCCGGGGTCCGAGCAGCATCCCGGCATCGATCATGTCGCTCTGCTCGAATGCCTCGTGGGTTGGTTGCCACGGGTCCATCGCGGTGGTAACGCCATAGGCCAGGTTGATGATGTACGGCCAGCGCTGGTCGGCGTAGGTGCCCCAGGAGTTGAACTGCAAGTGGGCGTGGGAGTCGTGCAGCCCGGGAATGATCGTCTTGCCCGAGGCGTTGACTCTTACCGCGCCGGCGGGGATTCGTACCGAGCCGCTGGGGCCCACCGCCAGAATCCGGTCGCCCTGGGTGACCAGGGTGCCGTTGGCAATCACCTCATCGCCGCGCATGGTAATGATCCGGGCGCCGGTATACGCCACCACGCCGGCCGGGCGGGCGCGGGGCATTGTCAGCCGGACGCTGGCCACCACCTCCGGTTGCACCGTGGTGTCCACCGGGGTGCCAGGCAGGCCAAGGTTGCGCTTGTAGACGGTGGTACCGTTGGACCAGGCAAACGTCGAGGCGTCGAGCCAGGCTCCCCAGTCCGCACCATCGCGGGTAATCCGGGTACCCGGCACGGGACCGCCATCGAAGCTGATGTCCATTGCGACGGCGCTGTAGCGGGGCATCGGGACCAGCAGGAAATTTTCGCCGCGCCAGATTGCAATCCGGGACCCATCCGGAGACACCACCGCTTCATCGGCGGAGTTGCTCCGGATCAGCACCGTCTTGTTCTTGCCGTCCAGCGCGATCGACACGATGGCGCGCTTCTGACCGGCCTGGGTGCCGGGCTCCTGTTCGGGGTAGATCAGTCGGGTCCCATCGGCCGAGAACGCGAGGGTCGGGTGGACCCGCTGCGCCCAGTGGTACGAGCGGCTGAACGTCACCAACTGGCTCGCGCCGCCCGCAGCCGGAATGGAATGAATCTCGTATTGCATCGTTTCATCGGGCTGCCACGAGATCTGCTCTTCCACCGGCGCACCAACCACGAACGCCAGCCTGCTGCCGTCGGGGGACCAGGCCGGATTGAGGTACTGCCCGGCTCGGCTGGTGACCTGGCGCGAGGCGCCGCCGGCAGCGGGGACGACCCGGAGATGTCCCCCGACGGTGCTGTCGGCCCAGGTGGTGTAGGCAATGGACCGGCCGTCCGACGCCCAGGTCGGCGCGTATTCGTGCTCGTTGGCGGTGGTCAGTCGGCGGGGAGTCCCGCCGGGGAGGTCCATGATCCAGAGCCTGGCAAACGAGCTGAACACCAGTTGACGGCCATTGGGGGAGATCCGCGGCCAGCGAATCACCCGGGCCACCACGGAGTCGCCCTCAACTCGGCGTGGCAGGGTAATGCGCTCCGCGAGCTGGCGCTCCACTTGGACCCGGAAGGGAATCACCCGGGTGGCGCCGGTGGCGACTTCGACCCGATTGATCTTGCCATCGATGCTGATGATGATCGCCCGGTTGTCCGGCGTGAACGCGTATCCGGGAAGGGCATCCTGGCCACCGCCGGCCGCCCGCGTAATGCGGGCGGTCAACTGGCGATCCTGACCGGTGGCAATCTCCCGGATCCGGAGTTCGGTCACTCCATCGGTGGTCCGGCCGTAGGCGAGCCACTTGCCATCGGGCGAGACGAGCGGACGGACACTGGTACCGAACCCGGAGACGACGAGGACCTCCTCGCCGCTTTCCCGATCATAGCGCGAAATGCCGCCGCGCCCGCCGCCGGTGTAATAGACATAGCGCCCATCCGGCGTCAGGCTGACCCCATTGCTGGTGTTGACCTTGCCCTGCTCGGCCAGCCGGTACCCGCTACCGCCGTCACGGTGGTAGACAAAGATTCCGGTGCCGCCTGGGCCGGGAGTGCCGGTGGAGCGAGGAATCACAATGGAGGGCCCGTCGGCGGTCCAGGTGGGCGACCTGAGGCTGCCCTTGCGGTCGCGGGTGACTTGCTTGGGAGTCGTACCGTCCGCGTTCACCATCCAGAGATTCCAGCCGCCGTCCTTGTCGCTCACGAAGGCAATGTGGCGGCCGTCGGGCGAAAACCGGGGCTGCATATCCCACTCCATGCCGCGGGTCAGCTGCTGGACCTCGCCACCGTCAATGGGCATGGTGTAGAGGTCGCCCAACATGTCGAACAGGATCGTGTGGCCATCGGGGGAGACGTCCACCGAGGTCCAGGTCCCTTCCTCGGTGGTGAAGCTGATGGTCCGCAGGGGGCCCAAGTCGGGGCGGCTGCTGCGCCTGGCCCCGCTGTCCGGGGTGGTCGGAGTGACAGGGGCCTGGGAGAGGACAGGCTGTGGCATTGCCCCGAGCGCGAGGATCGCGATCACGGCGGCGCTGGCGCGGACCGAAGCAGGCATGGCGACTCGGAGAGAGAGGTGGGTGGTGCTGTGGTCGGAAGCATCTGATCTCTCTCCCGATCGGGAAGCGCCTGCGGAGGTCGGCCGGGGAGAGTCAGTCAGAAATGTGCGTCCCGATTCGGGGTGACGCAAGACGGTGGAGCGGCTTGGTTGACTCCTCGCCCCGGCCCCGAGTCATTTGGCGGGGACCCCTGATTTCAGTGTGGCGAACGGCTGTGGAGGAGTGAATGCACCAGAGAGCGGGCCCGATCGGGGCGGTGGCCGCCCTGCTGCTCGCCAGTTCGGCGTGCACGGGGGCCGGGAGGCTGCCTCGTTCGCGGTCCGCGACAGCGCCGGGATTGCTATCGCGGAGAGCCGGGGAATCGAGCCAGGGGCTGCCACACCAGCGCTATCCGACACTGTCGGCCGGGCCCTCGACTTGGGGGAACTCCTCTACGTCCAGCGGATGCTCCCGATCGGGGAGACGGCGCTGCTCCTCGGAGGGGGGAGCGCCGGGGCGCTGCAGCGGATCGATCTGTCTTCCGGGCAAGTGGAGGTGCTGGGGCGCTCGGGACAGGGGCCTGGGGAGTATGGTGGTGTGGCTGCTCTTTACCATTGCGGCGCTGACACCTTGATCGTCCAGAGCTATCCCAGTCGGGTCTCCTGGCTGGACTCCTCCGGCCGCCTGCTCGGCATCTATTCCACTCCCCGCAGCGTCTACATCCACGCCATCAGCCGAGAGCAGGTCTTCGGGATCCGGACCGACAGCCTGGACCTGGAGCATGTGACGGTGCTGCCACTCGCTCCAGCTCTCCGGGCCCCCCCTTCTCGAGGCGCCATCGGGGGCGTGTGGCTCCGCCCATCCCGCTCGTCTCCCCCTTGTTACCCTGAAATGAGCTGATCTCCAACGCTCGCGGAGCTGGCATGGCGGCATTCCCGCGGTCAGTGATCTTCCTCCTGGTGGCGCTCGGCGCTGCCGGGATAGCTGCCGCCCAGACCACCGCCTCGATCCGCGGCACCGTCCTGGACGCCGGCGGCCAGCCGCTGGAGGGAGTGGAGATCCTGGTTGCCGGGATCGAACGTTCCGCGGTCACCAACTCCGCCGGGATCTATCGCTTCAATGATGTCCCCGTCGGGGAGCGACCGGTCACCGCGCGCCGGCCCGGGTACACCGCCGGCCAACGGACTGTGACGGTCGTGGCGGGGCAGGTGGCGGTCCTCGACTTTCAGCTTCAGGTTGTAGCGCAGCAACTCGACTCCGTCTCGGTCACCGAACGTCTCCCGCCGCCGGTGCTGCTGGGCTGGGTACACGACACCTTCGGGCGGCCGCTGGAGGGGGTCGAGGTTGTGCTGCGCGGTGTCAATCGCACGGTGCAGACCAACGCCAACGGCCGGTTCCGTTTCGACAGCCTGGAGGTGAAGCAGTACCAGCTCACCGCCCGCTTTCCGGGGTATGTCGCGGGGCAGAGTCTGGTGCCGGTGCGGGCCGCGCCGCCCACCGAGGTGGCGCTCCGGCTGCGGGCCTTTGCGCAGGTGCTCGAGACGGTCGAGGTTGACGCCGATCGGAATGGGCTCTACGGTACCGTCAGCACCACCGACCTGGAGCCGGTGGTCAACGCGGAAGTGAAGGTGTATGGGGGTGGGATGACGACCCGGACCGACAGTGCGGGGCGGTTTGCGTTTCCCGATATCAAGTCCGGGGACTATCTCGTGGGCGCGGCGTCGGAGGGGCTCGAAGTGAAGCCCATGCAGGTGGAGATGCCCAGGCGTCGGCGCCTGGAGATCGCCATCACGATGGAACCGGAAAATGTCAGTCGGCGTCCGGTGCCGGGACAGCGGTGGGTCAACCACGACCTGGGACTGGAGTTGTCATTCTCCCCATCGTGGAAACGGATGACTCGTTCGGAACTGGACCGGTTCCGTGGTCGGCAACTCTGTGACATCGCCAGGATCCGGAGCATCGCTCGGGGCACCGAAGCGACGATCATCCTCGACGGCGTCCGGGCGCTCAATCCCTGGTCGCTCTGCGCCTTCAACGCCGACGAGGTATCGATGGTGACGTGGGGAAGAGGGTGCACACTCATGGGAATGGTGGTCCGGCCGCCACCGCTTATGGCGTGCCTTGGGGTGTGGACGCGGTAGGGGGCAGCGGGCCAGCGGGTCGGCGGGGACGGGCAAGACGGACAGGTAGGGGCCGGGTCTGCCCGGCCCATTGGTACCAGGCATGCCAATCACGTCCGGAGCGCGCATGAATGTTCGTCTGAAGGCGCTGACCATTGTGTTGGGGGCGATACTGCTCCCTTGCGTCTCCGCGTCCCAGACCACCGGATCGATCCGCGGCATTGCCTACGACACCGAGGGGCGCCCACTCGAGGGCGTCGAGATCGTGGTGCGTGGGATTGAGCGGACCGTGACGACCAATTCGTTCGGGGCCTACCGCTTCCTTGATGTCCCCGCCGGCGAGCAGCAGCTAACCGCCCGCCGCCCGGGGTACCGGGCCGACCAACGGACCGTTGTCATCTCGGCAGGGCACGTGGCCCTGGTCGATTTCCGACTTCAGTCGGCGCCCCAGCAACTCGATTCGGTATCCGTCACCGTTGGACTCCCTCCTCCGTTGCTGCTGGGCTACGTCCACGACACCTTCGGGCGCCCGCTGGAGCATGTCGAGATCCTCCTCCAGGGCGTGAACCGGACCGTCCTGACCAGTGCAACCGGAGCGTTTCGTTTCGACAGCCTGGAGGTGAAGCAGTACCAGCTCACCGCGCGTCTTCCCGGATATGTGGCGGCCCACAGCTTGGTGCCAGTGCGAGCCGCCCCGCCCACCGAGGTGGCGCTCCGCCTCCAGGGGTTTGCGCAGGATCTGGGCACCATCGAGGTCGACGCCGACCGGAGGGGCATTTACGGTGTGGTCGGGACCAAGGACCTGAAGCCGGTTCCCAATGCCAAGGTGCAGGTCTACGGCGGCGGTACCAGCCAGCGCACCGACAGCGCCGGACGGTTCGCGTTCCCCGACTTGAAGCCCGGGGACTATCTATTGGATGCCGAGATGAAGGGGATGACGGGGCGCTCGCTGAACGTGGAGCTGCCGCGGAATGGTCGGCGGGAGGTGGTGATCACCCTGGCGCCGGTCAACCCGAGTGTGCGGCGGGTGGTGGGCGAAAAGTGGATCAAGCACGACCTTGGGCTGGCGCTGGCGTTCTCGTCGTCGGTGGGACGGATGAATCGATCGTACCTGGCGCGGTTTACCGGGATGCAACTCTGTGATATCGGGCAAGTCAGAAACCGGGCTGGCGGCACCGAGGCCATGGTTGTCGTGGATGGGCACAAGATTCTGAAGCCGTGGTCGCTGTGCGCGTTCTCGGCAGATGAGTTGGCCCTGGTGTCAGTCAGCGGACCCAGTCCTTGGTGCACGGTTCAGGGGGTCAGGGTCTTTGTTCCGCCCGGGCTCAGGTGTGTGTACGTGTGGACGCGGTAGGGGGCGTAACCCAGTGCGCCCCTTTGCGGGTCGAAGGAGAAAGGCCACAAGAGGCACAAGTGGCACAAGAGGCACAGAATTGGGCGGACGCCATTGCCCCAATGGGAACTGGGGCGGACAAGGCGAACAGGTAGGGGCCGGGCCTGCCCGGCCCGGTGGGAAACGAACGCAAATAGGATCTGGAGCGAGGATGAAGAACGCCACGTGGACGCTGGCCATTGTGTTGGGGGCGATGCTGCTTCCCGGCGCCGCCGAAGCCCAGACACCACCGTCGATCCGTGGTCGAGTGCTCGATACCGGCGGGCGTCCGCTGGAGGGGGTGGAGATCCTGCTCGCCGGCGTTGCCCGGTCGGTGTCCACCAACGCTGCCGGCCGGTTCGTCTTCGACAGCCTCTCCACCAGGGACTACGCGCTGACCGCCCGTCTCCCTGGGTACGGCCCTGCCCGCACGCGCGTGGCCGTGAAATCGGCCCCCCCCACGGAGGTGGAACTGCGGATGGAGCCGCGTCCGCAGGTTCTGGAAACGATCGTGGTCGAAGGGATCCGTCGGGGGCTGTACGGCGTGGTCTCCGATTCTGCCCGCCAGCCGGTGGTGGGAGCCCGGGTCGACGTCCATGGAGGTGGGACGAGTCAGCTGACCGATACAACGGGCCGATTCGCCTTCCCTGAGCTCAAGGGCGGTGACTACACCCTGGTGGCGAGTCAGAATGGTCGGAGCGGGCACCCGCTCTATGTGACCGTGCCCAACCGGGGGGCGATCGAAGTGGTCCTCTTCGCCACTCGCCAGGACGGGCCCCGTGATCCGCCCGAGATGTATTGGATCTACCACGACATGGGCGTACGACTCTGGAGGTACCCGGCCAACACGCATATGAATGGAGAGGAACTCCGTCGCTCGGCCGGGAAGCGACTCTGCGACATTCCCCGATTGCGGTCCGTTGTGAATGGCGACCTGGCGACGGTCGTGCTCAACGGGGTCGAGGTGCTGTTCCAGTGGTCGCTCTGCGAAATCGATGTCGATGAGGTGGGGATGATTGAGTGGGCCGAGGGATGCGTCTCGAGAGGGCAGCCGATCAAGCTCCCGCCGGCGCTTCGGACTCGCGGCAGCGGGAGCCGAGGGCAGCAGGCGTGTCTGATGGTCTGGACGCGGGAGTAGGGGCGCACCCCTGTGCGCCCCAAGCCCGAGTGGAGCAGAGGCCCGTTGGGGCGCACCCCTGTGCGCCCCAAGCCCGAGTGGAGCAGAGGCCCGTTGGGGCGCACCCCTGTGCGCCCCGGTGTGGGTCGAAGGAGAATGGCCACAAGAGGCACAAGAGGCACCAAGGTGGGCGCACCGCTGTCCGCCCGGTGCCAATTGGGAGGAGGGCAGCCGATCATGTAAGGGCCGGGCCTGCCCGGCCCGGTAGGTAACGAACGCAAAAAGGATCAGGAACGAGGATGAGTAACGTCACCCGGACGCTGGCTATCGTATTGGGGGCGATCCTGCTCCCCGGCGTCGCCGTGTCCCAGACCGCACCGTCGATCCGCGGGCTCGTGGTCAACACCGCCGGGCGGCCGCTGGCGGGGGTCGAGATTGTCCTTGCCGGGGTCCCCCGCACGGTCGCCACCAACGCGGTGGGCCGATTCGTCTTCGATAGCCTGGATGTCAGGGAATACGCCCTCACCGCCCGCCTGCTGGGGTATCGGACGGCACGAGCGCAGGTCCCGGCGCGCGCCGATCCACCGACAGAGGTGGAGATCATCCTCGACCTCTATTCCCAGCAGCTCGACAGCGTGGTGGTGGAAGGGAGCCGCCGCGGGTTGTATGGCGTGGTGGGCAACGCGGCGAAGCAGCCAATACCTGGCGCCAAGGTCGAGGTGTACGTCGGGGTCAAGAGCCAGCTCACCGACAGCACTGGCCGATTTGCCTATCCCGACATCAAGCCCGGAGACTATGTCGTCTCCGCGACCGCGGATGGCCTTGTCGGCAAACCAATGCATGTGAATGTGCCGAGGGATGGGTCGAC
>JAWXBA010000170.1:0-3887 GCA_034439775.1 Gemmatimonadota bacterium
CCTGGGGCGGGGGCGTACAGGACCCCGGCACTGCGGGAATAGTCCGCCGAATACTGCCGGAGCGGGGCGATATCGTCCAGCACCCAGAAGCCACGACCATGGGTGGCGATGGCGAGTTCGTTCCCCTCCACGATCAGGTCCACCACCGGCAGATCCGGGAGCCCGGCCTTCAGCAGCTGCCAGTTGCCGCCGTCGTTGTAGCTGATGTACACCCCGTGCTGCGTGGCGGCGTAGAGCAGCCCACGGCGCGTGGGGTCTTCGCGGACGGCATGGACGTAGGCGTCCGGGCGAATCCCGGTGACGGTGCGGGTCCAGGTCCGCCCGAAGTCGGTGGTGCGGAAGATGTACGGGGCAAAATCGTCCAGCAGCGGCCGCCGCACCGACACGTATGCGGTGCCATCACTGAACGACGAGCCGTCGATCTGGCTCACCCGCCCGAAATCGGGCATCTCGGCCGGGGTCACGTTGGTCCAGCTCTTGCCGCCATCCCGGGTAACGTGGACGAGGCCGTCGTCAGATCCGGTCCAGATGACGTCAACGTTCCGCTTGCCCGGGGCCACCGAGAAGATCGTGGCGTACACTTCGGGGCCGTTCATGTCGCCGGTAATGGGGCCGCCCGAGTGCCCGAGGGTGCTCGGGTCGTGGCGGGTCAGGTCCCCGCTCAGTGCGGTCCAGGTCCTGCCGGCATCCCTCGTCTCCCACAGCCGCTGCGATGAGACGTAGAGCCGGGTCGGGTCGGCCTGGGAAAAGATGATCGGAAAGGTCCACTGCCACCGTTCCCGGATGGCGGAGGCGGGCTCGCCGGAGTAGAACCATGGATAGGGGTTCACTTCCCGGGAAATACCGAGTCGGCGATTGAATCGGTCGAGGTAGCGGCCGTTGTTCGTTCCCGAGAAGAAGATGTCGGGATCGAGCGGGTCCGGGGCGATATAGCCTGGCTCGCCGCCGCCGGCCTGGTACGAGACTGCCATCCCCCCGGCGGTGATGTCATTGCCGGCGTTGCCGCCACCGCCACCGCCGCCACGCCGAAACCCGCCGCCACCGGCGTTCCAGTCGAACGGGGTGCACAGGGTGGAATTGTCCTGCTGCGAGCCGCAGACGTGGAACGGGATATGGCCGGTGGTGATGACATGGTAGAACTGGCCGGTCGGGAACTCCTGGTCGGTCCAGCCAGCGCCGGTGGCCATCGACACCGCCCCGCCGCCGTCGTTCGCCACCACGAGGTGGGCCGGGTTGTCCGGGTCGATCCAGAGGTCGTGGTGGTCGCCGTGGGTGCCGCCCCCGACGTTGGTCAAGGTTTTCCCACCGTCGGCCGAGCGGAACATCGCGGTGTTCTGGAGATAGACCACATCGGCGTTCTTCGGGTCGGCAAAGACGTGGGTGTAGTAGAACGCCCGCTGGCGGATCGATCGGTTGTCGTTGATCAGCGACCAGCTGGCACCGGCATCCTCACTCCGGAACAGCCCGCCATTCTCGTGCTCCACCAGGGCATACACCCGGTTGGAGTTCCCGCCCGAAACCGAGACCCCGATCCGCCCCACCACCCCGGTCGCTGGCAGCCCGGCACCCCGGGTGATCTCGGTCCAGGTCTCCCCACCGTCGGTGCTCTTGAAGAGGCCGCTGCCCGGCCCGCCGCTCGACATCGTGTATTCCTTGCGGAACGCCTCCCACATCGCGGCATAGAGGATGTTGGGATTGTTCGGGTCGATCGAGATGTCGATGGCGGCGGTCTTGTCGTCGCGGTAGAGCACCTTGCGCCAGGTCTGGCCACCGTCGGTGGACTTGTAGACGCCCCGCTCCGGGTTCGGCGCACTGTACTTCCCAAATGCGGCCACATACACGATCTGGGGATTGGTGGGGTGGATCCGGATCTTGGAGATGGCGTGAGATTCGGTGAACCCGACATGGGTCCAGGTCTTCCCGGCGTCGGTGCTGCGGTAGACACCGTCGCCCGGCATGATGTTGCCGCGAATGCAGGTCTCGCCCATCCCGATGTACACAATGTTCGGGTTGGTCTCACTGACCGCCACCGCCCCGACCGAGGCGCTGGCGATCTGGCCGTCGGTCACCGGTGTCCAGTTCTCGCCGCTGTCGGTGGTCTTCCACAACCCTCCACCGACGGCGCCGAAGTAGGCTTCGGCCGGGCGGCCCCGCACACCGGTGGCCGCAATCGAGCGCCCGCCCCGGTCGGGACCGACATTGCGCCATCGGTACCCGCTCAGGAAGGCCTCGTCGAGGGTGACCGCCGTGGTGGGGCGGGACTGTGCCGGAAGGGGCGCCGCGCTGCAGAGCATGGCGGCAGCCAGGAAGGCAAGACGAAGTGATGGCATGGGCCGGGAGGGGAAGAGGATGGGTAGGGTCGCTCGGAGGCACGATCGGAGCGGAGCGGGGCGCGCATCGCCGATCCTGATCGAACCTAGCCCGGAGCTATCGGCCACGCTAGGGCGCCCCGGCCCTCCGTGCAGCCCACGATTGGGGTATATCTTTGGGCTTGCCAGGAGCCGCCCCGGCGGCCGGTGGCCCCGCGCGCCCGTAGCTCAGGTGGATAGAGCAACAGCCTTCTAAGCTGTGGGTCGGAGGTTCGAGTCCTCCCGGGCGCATTCAGTCGTCCCCCGTTCCGTTCCCGTTGGAGTCCACTCCCACCGCTCGAGGCCGACATGCGTCCGTCTCCCTCCTGGCCTGGCCAGGTCCTTCGTACTGCGCTCCTGGCCACGCTGGCGCTCCCCGCCCTCGGGTCGGCGACCGCCGCCGCACAGGGCAATGCCAACCGGCCGATGACCTTCCTCGACATGCAGCTGATGCGCAACGCCGGCTCGCCGGCCATCAGCCAGGATGGCCGCTGGATGCTCTACACCCTCTCGGTTCCCGATTGGCAGGAGGCCCGCCGCCAGTCCGACGTGTATCTCGTTTCCGTGGCGGGCGGCGTGCCGTCCACCCGGCAGCTCACCTTCTCGCCAGAGAAAAGCGAATCCACCCCCCGGTGGGCACCCGACGGGACCTGGTTCGTATTCCTGTCCAATCGCGACGCCCCGGCCAGCGCAGCCACCCAGAACCAGCTGTACCTCATGCGGCCCGACGGCGGGGAGGCGCGCCCGATCACGACGGCGCGCGATGGCGTCCTGAACTTCGAATTCAGCCGGGATGGGCAGTGGCTGGTCTATCGCAGCGGCAAGACCGGTGAGGAACAGCTCTACCGCATCTCCGTCGCGACCATCGCAGAAAGCAAGCCGGTCCAGCTCACCCGCCAGGAAGCAGGGGTGGGACAGTGGCAGATCGCCCGGGACAGCCGGAAGATCTATTTCGTGGCCGCCGACACCCTGGCCACCGATGAGCGGCAGCGTCGCGAAAAGCGCTTCACCGTCAACGTCCAGAACATGGAGACCCCGCTGGCGAGCCTCTGGTCGCTGGAGCTGGGGCCGGACTCTTCCCGCGCACGGCGCCTTACCAGCGACCCCACCATCACGGTCAGCGGGTTCACCCTCTCGCCCGATAGCCGCTGGGTCGGCTTCCGCGGCACCTCGGCGGAGCGGTATGAGCGCAACATCACCGAGTCGGGGTTGCATACCGACCTCTACCTCCTCGAAGCCGCCACCGGCTCAGTGGAGCGGCTCACCGAGAACAAGGAGGTCGGCGAGAGCGGCCCGACCTTCTCGCCCGACGGCCGCTGGCTGGCGTTCTCAGCCCCCGATGACATGACCCGCTATAGCATGACCAACCAGCGGGTCTACCTCCGGGCCATTGGCGACCGGGGCGGCAGCTGGCGCAAACTGGGGCAGTCGTACGATGGCGATGTCACCGCGGGGTTCTGGTCGCCGGACAGCCGCACGATCTACTACAACACCGGCGTCAAGGCCACCACGCAGCTGATGGCGCTCGACGTCGAGCGC
>JAWXBA010000171.1:0-4359 GCA_034439775.1 Gemmatimonadota bacterium
CGGGTGTCCGGCTCACCGCGATCACCTCAGCGCCGGCGCGGGAGGCAAGTTGGACGATGCCAAGCCCCACCGCGCCGATCCCGTATACCAGCACGACGTTCCCAGGTGAGACCCGGGCCAGGTTCATGGCGTGGATCCCTGTCGTGACGCTACCCCCTATCGGCGCCGCCGCCACGTCACGCACGTGGTCGGGAAGGGGGATGCAGTTGCCGGCCGGGACCTTGAGCGCGCTTGCAAATCCGCCATCCGAGATGAACCGTACTCTGCCTGCAGCGCCCCACACAGGTTCTCATCACCCACCAGACAGTGCCGACACCGTCCGCAGCCAACGTAGTAATAGACGATGACCCGATCCCCTTCTTCGACGTTGGTCACACCGGCTCCGACCTCCGCCACCCGGCCGACCACTTCGTGACCGAGCGTCACTGGCTGTACCCCCAGGTTGAGGAGGCCGGACAAGAAGTTCAGCTCCCTATGGCAGAGACCAGCTGCCTTGACCTCTACGACCACTTGGCCCGGTCCAGCCGTCGGAGCGGGAACTTCCTCTACCTTCAACGGCTGCTTGGGCCCATGGTAACGAACGGCGCGCATACTTGGGTCTGTCCCGATCGTAGTTGATAATCAGGTGATGCCTCTGGGGTGAGCGGTCAGCGTCAGCGCTCGAGTGGTGGATAGGGGCACCGAGCGCGCAGTGCAGCAAGGGGAGGGACTCGCGGGCGTGCGCTATGGTCGCGACCGGGCCGCCGGCGTGCCCACGCGGGGGGGGAGAACCAGCCGCCGGGGAGACCGCCGAACGCCCCCGCACCGCGGCCAGCTCCCCCGGACCGTCCACCAGCCCCTTGCGCGCCGCCTACAGCCGCACCACACTCACCCGACACCGATTACGTTTCCTATCCGGAGAGCTTTCGCGGGCACCGACGAGCACAAGTACATCCAAATGGCCGAGGACGCGATGGCACAATCAAAGATGATGGCTGGTCATTGAACATGTCCCTTGCCTCAATTCACAACTCTTCGTTCGTCCGCACTGCGGGACACTTGTGGCGTGAAGGAACCGAATCACAATTCCTTGATGCGATTCGTGACGGCAGTCTGCCACAGGACGCGTTTCAGCGGTGGCTGGCACAAGATTACCTGTTTGCGAAAGGCCTGACGACTTTCCAAGCGATCACCGCAGCGCGAGCCCCACGTTCGGCGCACAAGGTGCTAATCGCCGGGCTCGGTGCGATGGACGCCGAACTGGAATGGTTTGAACAACTGGCCAAGGAACGCTCGCTTGACCTGAACGTTGAACACCATCCAACCTGTCAACGTTATGTTGACTACCTGATCGCGTCGGCATACTCGCAACCGACCGAGGTTCTTTTAGCCATTCTTTTTGGTGTGGAAGTTGCCTACCTGTGTGGCTGGAGTGCTCTGGACGCATCTGGCCCATACGCCGAGTTCGTCGCTCGCTGGTCCAACGACAACTTTCTCGCCTACGTCCATCAGCTTCACGACTCCTGCATTTCCCACCCGCACGATTCGCAACAGGATCAGTTCAACGAGGTGCTTCGGCATGAACGCGACTTCTGGCAAATGACTTATGAGGGATAGATGTTGCATCAAAAGTTGTGGGACCAGAATGCCAAATGGGCGGCTGACTGCCTGAACCATCCTTTCGTGCGTGGCTTGGGCGACGGCACACTGGATACAGAAGCCTTCCGAAGCTACGTCGCTCAGGACGCATTCTTTTTGCAAGCGTTTGTCAGGGCTTATGCGTTGGCGTTGGCGAAGATCCAGAACATGGAACATGCTGAAGTATTCCATGGCCTCATCGGAGGCGTCTTGGACGAACTCAAGTTGCATGCCGGATATGCAAAAGAACTCGATATCAAGCTCGACACTGTCCGGCCCTTTCCAGTGACGTTGGCATACATCAATTTCTTGATGGCACGCGCTTGGCACTGTGAACTTGCCGAGATTCTCGCTGCGATGGTGCCCTGCATGAAGCTGTACCATCACATCGGGACATCGCTTCTGCCGCAACTTCACCCGACTCATCCTTACAAAGACTGGATTCACAGCTATTCCAGTTCTGCATTTGAGGTGCTTTGTCGGAAGCTTGAAGAACTCCTGGACCGAATCGCGACAGACACACCAGCAGTCCGAGATGCATATCGATACGCGATGCAGTGCGAAGTCGAGTTTTTCACAGCACCGTTGCAACAATCATGATTATCATCATTTTCGAGCGTGGGCAGTTTGCCGGCGGTGTGATGTTTCGAGTATTGGGTACACTGTTGGCAAGAAAGATTGCATCCATGCGCGAGGTGATATTCAGTTGCCCTGTACCCCAATTCGACGAGGCACTGTGGGTAGCGTAGATTTACTACCTAACGGAGGGTCGTCGGATGGAAACGCATCGACGGAAGGCGGATGGACGGCGGGTTTTCACCCCGCAGTTTAAGCAGGACCAAGTGGCACGGGTCGAGCGGAAGACCGGGCTACCTCGCGGTCGGACGGTTACCCCCCCCCGCGACGGTCCAGCGCGGTCAATCCCCGAGCCGCGCTGAGGGGAAGCTTACGAGGGCCTTGAATCGATAGCAGGGGCGGGACTCGTGGCGAAGCCCGAGGCCCAGATAGGTTTGCAGCGGAGCGAAAACCATAGCAGGGGCGGGACTCGAACCCGCGACCCCGGCATTATGAGTGCCGTGCTCTAACCAGCTGAGCTACCCTGCCGTGTACAGCCCACAAATCTACCGGCCCGGGCCCCCACGCTCAAGGCGGGCCGGAAACCACCGCCTCCCGCTGGATCCGGTACACGAACTCCCCTTCCCGGAGCATCCCCCATTGCTCCCGGGCCAGCCGCTCCTGGACCGCCGGATCGGTCAGGATCGCCTTGAGGTTCCGCTCCAGGGAATCGATCACGCGGGTAAGCACCACCACGCTGTCGCGCTCCTGGGTGGCGTCCCGCTTCAGCTTCCGGACATCCAGGATGCTGTACTCGCCACCCACCAGGCCAAAGATCAGCGCCAGCACCACCACGGCAAGCGCCAGCCAGCGCCCCGTGGTCACAGCGGGTACAGGTCCTTCCCCGGATAGTGGGCCAGCTCGCCCAGTTCCTCGGCGATCCGCAGCAATTGGTTGTACTTGGCCACCCGGTCGGTCCGGCTGGCGCTGCCGGTCTTGATCTGCCCTGCCCCGGTGGCCACCGCCAGGTCGGCAATGAAGGTGTCTTCAGTTTCCCCCGAACGATGGGAGATGACGACCCCGTAACGCGACCCCTTGGCCAGTTCAATGCACTGCAGCGTTTCGGAGAGGGTGCCGATCTGGTTCACCTTGATCAGGATGGCGTTGCCGGTGTCCTCCTCGATCCCGCGACCGAGCCGATCCACGTTGGTCACGAAGAGGTCGTCGCCCACCAGTTGGCAGCGCTCACCGAGCTTTTCGGTCAGTAGCGACCAGCCGGCCCAGTCGTTCTCATCCAACCCGTCCTCGATCGAGACGATCGGGTAGCGGTCGCACCAGGAGGTGTACAACTCCACCATCCCTGCGGCGTCCCGGCGGCTCTTGTCGCCCTTCTTGAAGACGTACTCGCTGCCGTCGTACAGTTCGCTCGCCGCCACATCCAGCGCAATCGCGAGGTCCTTTCCCGGCTCGTATCCCGCCGCCTGCATCGCCTCCATCAGGAGATCCAGCGCGGCCTCGTTGCTCGGCAGCATCGGCGCAAAGCCACCTTCGTCGCCCACCGCGGTGCTGAGCCCCATCCGGGTCAGCACCTTCTTCAAGGCATGGAAGGTCTCGATCCCCATCCTGAGGGCGTCCTCGAAGCTGTCGGCACCGATCGGGACGACCATGAATTCCTGGGCGTCGACGTTGTTGCTGGCGTGGGCGCCGCCATTCAGGATGTTCATCAACGGCACCGGCATGACCCTCGCCATCGGCCCGCCGAGATAGCGGTACAGGGGCAGCCCGGAGTTTTCCGCCGCCGCCCGCGCCACCGCGAGCGACACCGCGAGGATCGCATTGGCGCCGAGCTTGCCCTTGTTCGGCGTGCCATCGGCATCCATCATTTCGGCGTCGACCAGCAACTGCTCGGTGGCGTCGATCCCCTCCAGGCGCGGGCCGAGGACGTCGTTGACGTTGCGGACCGCCTCGAGCACCCCCTTGCCGCCGTAGCGCCCCGCGTCGCCATCCCGGAGTTCAGCCGCCTCGTGCTCGCCGGTCGAGGCTCCACTGGGCACCGCAGCCCTCCCTCGCGCACCGCTGGCCAGCACCACCTCGGCCTCCACGGTGGGGTTGCCACGGCTGTCGATGATTTCGCGGGCGTGTACTTCAATGATTGTGGACATGGGGGCGGGGAATGGGGAATGGGGA
>JAWXBA010000172.1:0-9032 GCA_034439775.1 Gemmatimonadota bacterium
GCCAGGCCGGCCTGGCGCTCCGCCTCGGCGAACGCGAGGACCGCAGGACCATGCTGGCGTCCGGGCGATGCAGGGGCGGCATAGAACCGGATCGATCCCCCATGAACGGCCACCTGGTCCACCCGGACGATCCGGAGTCCGGCCGCCTCGGCGATCCGCAGCAGCGCGGTCACCGAGAAATAACTGAGGTGCTCGTGGTAGATCGTATCGTACACCAGGCCATCGAGCATGGCACCCAGCCAGGGCACCTCGAAAATGGCGAGGCCGTCGTCGGTCAGGAGCGCACGAGCCCCGGCGAGGAACCCGATCGGGTCATCCACGTGCGCCAGGACGTTGTTGCCCAGGACCGCCCGGGCGGGACCGTGGCGAGCCCGGGTCCGGGCTCCCTCCTCGGCGCCGAAAAAGACCACATCCGTCGGGATACCGCGCGCCACCGCGATCTCGGCGATGTTCGCGGCCGGATCGAGCCCCAGGACGCGGACCCCCCGGTCGCGAAAGCAGGCGAGCAGGCCGCCGTCATTGCTGGCGGTCTCCACCACCAGGTCCCCAGGACCAAGGCGGAGCAGCTCCACCACGGTGGCGGCGTACGCCTGATTGTGCGTCACGACGGCGTCCGCGGTGCCGGCGACATACAGGTAGTGGGCGAACAGCACTTCCGGGTCGATCACATCGACCAGCTGCACCAGCCCGCAATCACGGCACAGAGTCAGGGCCAGGGGGTAGCGAGGTTCGGCGTCAAACTCGTCCGGATGGAGCGGGAAGGCATTGGCCAGCGGCTGGAGACCCAGATCCAGGATCTCCTCCAGCGCGGATCCGCCACAGGCGCGACAGGTCGAGCGGCGATGGTGCGGCCCCGTCGTCATCGATGGCGCAGCGGTCCCAGCATTCATGACCGGGCACGGAGGGCTGCGCGGTACGGGCGGCCCACTTCACGGCGCCAGACGGTCAGTGCTCCCAGGAAGCGGTAGCGGAGGAGTTCGGTGAAGAACTCCCAGCAGGTTTCCGCCCGGACGTGGGAAATCCCGGTGCCGCGCATCCGGGCAAAGGCATTCACCTCGAACACGCGCAGCCCCATGTAGTGGGCCTTGATCATCATTTCCGGGTCAAGGAACCAGTTTCTCGAGGTCAAGCCCATGGCCAGCAGCGCCTCGCGTCGAAGCAGCTTCGGGGTGCCATTGACGTCGAGGGTGCCCAGGGTAGGCCAGAGCATCAGGACCAGCCCGTTGTATACGATGGAGACAACCTTGCGCCGAAATCCATCCACCCGGAACCGGCGCCGCACCTTGGCCACGATCTGCCCCTCGGTGGACTGCGCGGATTCATACAGCCGGACGACATCCTCGGCATCGACCTGCCCGTCTGCGGGGATCATGCCGACCCACGGAGCGGTCGCGTGCGGAATCCCTTCCAGGATGCCGTTGCCATATCCCCGGTTGATTGGCACGCGATGGATGATCAGATCGGGGTGGGAAGCCTGCAGTCGCTGCAGCACCTCCGCGGTGCCATCCGACGAGCCGTTGTCGACCGCCACGACCTGCAGGCGGTATCCCGAAGCCTGGAACGCGCCGAAGAGCCGGGTGATGGTGGGTCCCACGCCTCCGGCCTCATTGTAGGCCGGGATGACCAGCGAAATGTCCGGCAGATCGGAAGTACTCGCCATGATTGGGCGTCCTGGAGTTTCGGAAAAGTGTCAGAGAAATCGTAGCCCGGTATCGCAAGAGTCGGGCCCCGACGGTGTTCAATCCGGGCAAGAATTCAGGCTCCCGTCTCGGGCCGTTGGTGACCCAAGTACTTGCGACACAACGGCTTACCGAACACGGTGGTGGCGATCAGACCTCGATCCCAACGATCGGCATGCCATCGGGTCGGTAGGCGGTGCGCCGGCGCTCCGCCCCGCGCTGCCGCCACACGGTGCCGAGGTCGCCCCAGGGCACGATGTACTTGGCGATCAGGACCAGGTAGCCCAGGGTCGTCAGGCTGGTCAGCACCTTGGAGGGACCGGTCTTCTGGTCGTACCGCAACACGAAGCCATGTTCGGCCACCCGTGCGCCAAGGCTGCGACACTTGATCAACTTCTCCACCGTGCCGGTGAACCCCATGCCCTTGAGGTCGATGAAGCGATTCCCGAAAATGTCGAGCGCATCCTGGATCAGCGCCACCCGGTACGCCCGGAACCCCGAGGTGTACTCCCAGACCCCGCGGATCGGGAAACAGGTCTTCATCAGGAGGTTGGCGCACCGGGAAATCGTCCGGCGATACCAGTTGACCCCGATCTGTCCGCCCCCTGGGGCGTATCGGGAGGCAATGACCACCTCGGCACCGGCCCGGAGCTTGTCCACCATGCCGAGGATGTAGTTCGGGTCGTGGGTGTCGTCGCAATCCATGCGCACCACGACGTCACCCCTGCCACCAACCTCGGCCACGTACTCCATCCCGTCGCGAATCGATTCGCCCAGGCCGCGATTGAGCTTGTGGGTGATGACATGGATGGGAAACCGTTCCTGCATCTCGGTCAGCAGCGCGCCAGTGCCATCCCGACTGCCATCATCCACGGCCACGATCTGGTAGGCAAATCCCGCCCCACGCATGGTGGCGTCGATTTTTGTGGTCAGCGGCCGGATCGCATGAACCTCGTCGTAGGCCGGGAGCAGGATATAGATCATCGGGCTTGCCTCTCAGGGCCGTCTCCGGCCGCAATGGAACCATTCAATCCGTGAATGCCAGGGAGGAGTCCCCGTCGACAAACCGTATGGTGGTGGACAACGTTGCGGACCCCCCGCCAGCCAGTGCGCGGGCGGCACCCTCCAGCCGGGGTTCCGGAAGTTCGGCCAGATCCCGCGGGTGGGCGTATCGCGCCGAGCCCATGTGGATGGCCGTGAACGCCCGGGGCCGCCAGACGGTGCCAACGTCCGGTGATCCGCCCCCGAGGGTGTCGCGAATGGTGACCTCGTCGTCGCCGAACGTCACCTGCCGGTCCAGCAGCAGCCGGCCTGGCCGCCGCCCGGAAATGAGCTGAGCAATAATCATGCGCCGGATGATCGCCCCCAGTACCCGACTCCGGAACACGGTGAGGTTCAGGACCCGGAGCAGCACGAACTTGGAGGGGGTCAGCACTGGTCGCTCCGCCAGGCCAAATCTGGCCCTGGTGGTGGCCACCAGGCCGGTGAGGGTACTGGACTCGGTCAGGCCCTGGAAGGCGGAGGACCATCGGCGCCCACCGCGCCGCCCCGCCTCGACGACATACCCCGCGTCCTCGTAGGCGAGCGCGCCGGTCTGCCGGGATACCACCGTGATCACCCCGCCCTTCTTGAGGCCGCAGATCGCGTGGTAGGCGGGGGTCGAAGTCACCACCAGCCCTGCATCCGGGTAGTGCTTCGGCGGCAGCTCCCGCTGGCACGGGAGTGGACTCGCCGCCGCGCTGTTCCGGGCCGACCCGAGGGCCGCCGCGGCCAGACAGTACGAATACATCAGCAGCGGGAGATTGTGGGTGTCGACCGTCTGCGGCGTCACGACCGGGGCCTGGGGCAGGCGGGGACGGATGAATCCGGCGATCGATGCTGCCACTGGCGAGCGGGCGGCCAGGAGTTCAAATCCCGCTGGATACCACTGGACGGTGTGCCGGCTCCCGTAGCCCCCCCCGATGCTGCCGTCGGGCTGGACGCAGTGCGCCAGGAACTCCAGGGCGCGATCGATCGATCGGCTCAGCTCGGTCCCCGGCCGCTCGCGCTCAAACTCCGCCAGGTGCTGGAGGCCCAGCGACTCGTACCCGGGATCGGCGCCACCGTACTCGGCGTACCAGCCATCAGGAGACTGTCGGCGCAGAATGCCGGCGAGGACCTCGTCGGCGCGGTCGCGATAGGCGGCTTCACCGAGCTGCTCACCCGCCCGGAGCCAGGTCAGGGCGAACAACGCTTGATGATTGTTGATGAAGGCATAGTCCTCAGTCGATCGGGCCGCGAAACCCAGGCCCCGGCGGACCGCCTCGGCAATCCGGTCGGCGAGCCCAGCCGGGCAGTCGTCCCCCAGCAGGCGACGCGCCGCGAGCAGGATGTAGCATTGCGCCAGGGTGACTCCGTGGTCCTGGGTGTTCGGACCGACGGTATCAAAGGCACCGTTCCGCCGCTGCCGACGCAGCACCACTTCCAGAGCGGCCTCAATCCACCGGAAGACCTGGCCATTGGCTGCCCACGGATTTCCGGAAACGGGAGTGCGCCACAGCCACGCAAGGGGCAACACCCCCGCCTGGAGCATGTTGATGGGAAAGTCGCGAAACTTCCAGGCCCAATGGTCGCGGTCAAAGCTCCCCCAGGTGGGCGAGAGCGGCTCGCGGTCCAGCGACCCGAGCAGTCGTGGCGTCGCCTCGAGCACCGGGCCCAGGTACTCTCGCGCATCATTTCCGGCGCGGTCGAAATTCATAGGCGAGTGGCACCAGGCAGGGCAAGGGAGTCCAAGGGTGAGAACCTAACGGGCACTGGTGGCGCCCGCCACGGCCGGGGCGGGCGCAAATCGCTTGACGTAATAGTGCATCTCGAGCCCCTGCGCGATGGCGGTACCCGCCACGGTGGCGCCCCGTCGCAGCAGCAGCGCCTGGACCGCCGCGTTGTCAGGCCGCACCGCCACGTACCAGGCCGCGCAGCCCGCCTGGCGCAGGTGTTCCTCGGCGGCATCGAAGAGCGCCACCGCCACCCGCGCCCCGACCCGGGCCTCGAACCGCCGGGAGCGGGCATCGGGGTGCACCCCGATCACCACGCACCAGGCGGGTACATCCGCCAGGAACGGCAGCGCCTCGCCGCCGAGGTAACGGAGATTGGCGACAAAGCCCGCCAAAGCGGCCGGACGGCCCAGCACCGAGCGCGCTACCGCCACCGCCAGCCCGACTGGATGCCGGCGCACCAGATGCGAGAAGACCCCCTGTCGTCGGGTGGCAAAGACGAAGAACCCCACCACCCGACCCTCGGCCTTGGCCACCAGCGCGTGCAGGCCGGGATTGTCGATGTTCTGCCGATAGAACGCCTGCTCCAGGAACGGGAGCCCCAGGGTGGCGACGGAATGACCGTTGAAATCGGGATCCCCGAACAGCGACTGGTGCAGCTCCGCTACGGCACGGGCGTCCGCCGCCGTCACCGGGGCGATCTCCAGTCCAGGCGGGGCGGCGGCGATGGCGGGGGCAGGCGTTGTTGCCTCATCGGTGGAGACCGCCTCCAGTGCTCGCTCCACCGCGAGGTACTCCGTCATCAGCTCGCCAGGCGTTCGCATGGCGAGTTCCCCGCCGAGATCCCGTTCCGCGAACTGCCGCAGCCAGGGGCCGTAGCGGGGATAGAAATCGGCGTTCATGCCCCGGGAATGGTAGTCCACCACCGCGACGCCCCCGGTGGCCCGCGCGGTGTCCAGGATCGCGGCGGCGGCGGCATCGGGGTCCACAATGCCATTGATGCTCAGCCGACGATCGAAATGATCGTCCATCCAGGCCGGTGGCACCTGCACCACCCCAAGTTCCCGCCGCTCGGCCGGGTGGTAGGGGCGGAAGGGATGACAGATCCCCCGCCGGAACCCCGGATAGAATTCGAGCCCGAGTGAGGAGTCGTATCGCAGCCCCGCCAGCTCGTGCCGGCGCAGCGTCTCGTTGGGGTCATCGGGATCGAGGTGCCAGAAGTGATGCCGGTTGCCAAGGACCGGGGCACCGGCAGCGTGACTCACCCGCTCGGCCTCCACCCGGATTGTTTCGGCGCTGCGATGTGCCAGGTAGCTGGCATGCAGGCCGATCTCGCAGCCGGCATCGCGGAGCTCACCGAAGAGTCGCTGGAACCGAGGGCCGCGGACATCGTAGAAGTCGTCCGGACGCCCCAAGGCATACTGCAGCAGGGTTCCCCGCCGCGCCATGAAGTAGAACGTAGGTCGGGCGCCGAGCTCTCGTTCGAGGTCGATCCATTCGCGAAAAGTCCAGAAGTGGTTGGTGCCGCGCAGCACCCCGAGCGCCGAGCCGATCCCGCGCACCCCGCGTCGGGCCAGCAGTCGGGGTGCCTCGATCCAGCGGATGATCTCGGGATAATCGACGTCGTGGGTGAAGCTGAATGCGGCCCGTGTACCTCCGACCTCCCACGGCATTGGCGTCGGTAAGTGGCCCCGGGAAGATGCGAGATCACGAATGGCGCGTCCCCACCGCGACACCGGCGCCTGGGAAAGCAACCCGTCGCGCACTGGCACCCAGTCTTTGGCATCCAGATTGTCCCAGCGGTCACGGCGCCAGGTGGACTCTCGTGCCCCGGTCAGCAGCCAGAAGGCCGCGAACACCACATCCACAGGCCAGGCCCCGGGGGCATCGCCGCGCCACTCCTCGCCGGGAAAGCGCAGGAATGGGAGCCCGTTCCACATTCGGCTGCCGGTGGCATCCACGGCCCCGGCAGCCTGGAAGTCCAAATCGGCCGCCGGGATGTGAAGGAGTGTGGCACCGAAGGGAGCTCTCCCATAGGAAATCTGGGGCGACTCGCCGGCATCGTTCCAGACAAACCGACAGCCGTACCCGGCAATGCGCAGCAAGGTGCGGAGGGTGTACTTGATCTCCAGCAGGCCGGGGCCGAGGGCGTGGTCAAGCGCCACGGTCAGGGTCGCGGGCGAGCCTGCAGGGGCCCACGATCGAGTGCCCCCACTCATGCCGCGACCGCGGAACTGTCCGGCGGTCGCGCCGGCGCGACAAAGTCGGCACGGCCCTGGATGTAGAGTACCAGCCCGAGCGCGGCGGGAATGAGGAGGAAGAGGCGCCAGGTGATAAGTGTGGCCGCCCCTCCGGTCAGGCCGGCCAGGGAAAAGAGCCGATCCATGGCCACCTCGCCCACCCCGAGACCTCCCGGTGTCAGCGGGATGGTATTGACCAGCACCCCGATCGGCAGCAGGACAAGCATCATCTCGGCGCTCCCGGTGGCACCCACCACTCGGGCCAGCACCAGCATGGAGAGGAGCCCGAGCAGGGTGGCGGCGAGGGAAAGCGCCAGGGCACCGGCCACCGCCCCCGGAAAGGCCCGGTAGGCGCGCATCGCCGCTGCGGCCCGCGCGACAATGCCATCGAGCGGCAGCCAGGGCAGGTGCCTGGTCACCCAGGCCCGACCGATCGGTCCCCACAACCCCAGCGCCACGAGTCCCGCCAGGACTGCCAGTCCTGCGGCCCAGGTCAGGATGGTCACGATGGTGGGATAGAGCCGCGCCACGCCGGGAAAGACCAGCGCTGCCATCAGGGGAACGAAGAGCAGGGCGACGAGGCCGACCACCCGATCAAAGATCAGGATCGCCGCCAGCTCGGTCCGGCGACCCTGCTGGTCGCGGAGCGTGAGGTAGAGCCGGGCGATGTCCCCTCCAGCAGCGCCCGGCATCAGGACGTTGAAGCAGGTGCCGATCAGGAGCAACCGCAACGAGGCGCCAAACCTGATCGAAAAATTGAGCGGCGTGGCGAGCACACACAGGCGCCACGCGGTGGCTGCCAGTCCGCCCGCCATCAGGCCAAGCGCCAGCAGCAGGGCACCTGGTTCGGCACGCAGTGCCGCGATCTGGCGCCAGTCGAGCAGTCCCGACCGGCTCAGCCACACCAGCAGGGCGATCCCGACCCCGGTGCGCACCACCGACCAGGCGATTCGCGAAACCTTCACGGTTGGGTGCCGCCAACCCGCACGAACACCCGGACTGGAATGTTGACCATCGGGTAGTCCAGCGCGGGACGTCTGACCCAGGGAAGCAGGGCTGGGGACTGGAACGTTGCGGCCAGTCGGTAACCGAGCTCGCCGCGATCGAGCTGCGCAAAGAGCTGAGGGGGCAAGCTGCCGGAATGCGGTTCGTTGCCCTGGCTGCTCCAGTCCGGCGCCACCAGGATGAAGCGCGGCTGGCGGTCCCGCCACCCGGCGGCGATCTCCGCCGCCGCCGCGTCGTCCCGCCGGAGCGCCACCAGCGGTCCACGATGGGGCGTGGCCACGGCCACGGTGAGGTGCTCGGGCAGCGCCGGCAACTTGTAGGCTGACCCGAAGTACTCCAGGCGATCCCCGGGCCGGGCCTCTGCGGCAATCCACGCTGCGGCCGCGTGACGGGAGTCCTTGACCATCGCCCAGGTCAAATCGACCCCTCGAAGCAGCCCGAGGCCGAGGACGAGCGCCGCCGACGCCACCCCCGCCAGCCGCAGGGTGCGATGGCGGGACTCCCCAGCAAGGATCACCGCCCGAGCGGCAAACAGTCCCAGCACGAAGGTGGCCGGCATCAGGTAGCGCAGCTGCCCCGTCCGCGTGGCGAAATAGAGCAGGGCGAGATAGCTCACCGCCGGCAGCAGAAGCAGGAGGCTGCGGCGATCCCGCCAGGCCACGAGGGCGATCCCGACGCCAGCCAATGCCAGGCCGGGCAGGGTCATCGCCTGGGCCATGAACCCGCCCAGCAGGAGGGCCAGGTCAAGGTGCCCGTCCCAGGTGCGCGGATAGGTCGGAATGAAGGTGAGCGCCCCGGACCGGGCCAGCTCCATCCGCTCCTGGGCATGCGCCAGGTGGGCAAAGAACCGGGTCGGGTCCACCAAGAGCCCGCTGCCCAGCCCGAACGCCAGCAGCGCGACGGCCAGCGCCAGCATTGGCGTCTTCCAGGCGATGGGCCCGCGACGGCCGGCACGCCACTCCCGCCGAAGATGCACCACCAGCAGCACCGGAGCCATCGCCAGGAAGAGGCCGAGCGCCTGCTCCTTCGTGGCCAGTGCCGCGCCGACCGCCGCACCGAGGATCACGGCCACCCGGGTCGACATCGCCACCTGCAGCGCCCGGGCGTAGGCGGCCATGGCGATCGCCGCGAAGGCCATCATCGGCACATCGACATTGCCGGTGCGACTGTAGTAGAACATCGGGTAGGAGACCATCGTCAGCAGTGCCGCCATCACGCCAGTGCGGTCGTCCCAGATTTCCCGCGCCGCCCACCACGCGCCCAGGATGACGAACAGCGCCATCACGATGGAGACCAGATGGCCGATCAAGCTGAGGGTCCGGAGTGCCCCGACCGGATCGCGAAAGCCGTAGGGA
>JAWXBA010000173.1:0-3410 GCA_034439775.1 Gemmatimonadota bacterium
AACACCCCACGGTCTCGGGAGCTCTGGCTCGAGTGGCGCCGCCGGGTAGATCCCACCCATTGGCTCGACCCGGAGGAGCGGCTACGGGCTGCCGGCGGCCGCCGCGAGGAAACCGATCCTGACGCCATCCCGCCACGCCGCCCGCCTGGGGAGCTCCAAGCCGCCATGCGGGCCCGCGCCGACGCCTATCTGGCCGCCGGACTCTCCATGGTGGACGACGGGCTGATCCCCGCCCACTCCTTCTGGGGCACCATCAATTGCAGCGGTGTCACCCCTGCCGGCGACATCGCCAGCGTCACCACCACCAGCGGCCTGGCCTGGAAGATCCCCGGCCGGATCGGTGACTCCCCGATCCTCGGCGCCGGCATGTATGTCGATAACGCCATCGGCGCCGCCGGCTCCACCGGGCGCGGCGAGGCCAATCTCTACAACCTGAGCAGCTACCTGATCGTCGAGAACATGCGGCGCGGCATGGCGCCCAAGGACGCCGGCATGGAGGCGCTGAAGCGGATTCGCGCCAACACCGTGGAGCCGCGCCTCCTCAACCCGCGCGGGCTGCCCAACTTCGACATCCGGTTCTTCGTGGTGAACAAGGCCGGCGACTACGCCGGCGTGGCGATGTACGGCAGCGGCGAGCAGCAGTATGCGGTCTGTGATCAGAACGGCGCCCGACTCGAGCGGCTGACGGGATTGCTGGACGGGACTCCGCGGGGGTGATCCGCAGATTACGCAGATGGACGCAGATTGGTCCGATCCCGGGCGGACAGCTGGCCCGGTGGGTGCCGGGCGTGCCGTCCTAAGGAAGCCACGGATTGCACGGATGACACGGATTGGTCAATCCCCTGGCAGGCGCCTCCGCCCATCGTGACTCAAAGGTTTTTTGTGAACTGCATTTACCGTCTAGGCCCACCGTCCACAGGCAGCCTCCGTGGCAAATCTGGAACGCACACGCAGTTGACCAAAGAACCGAGGGATCGCCCCCGGCGAGATCTGTCCACGGGCCGGGATGAATCCGTGTCATCCGTGAAATCCGTGGCTCACCGTCCAGAGTCGGACAGGACCGGCCCCTACCGCGCTAGGTGCCCGCCTGGGGGCCGATCGATCTGCGTAATCTGCGCAATCTGCGGACTCCCTATCGAGCCGGGCCTGCCGCAGCGATCCGGGCCAGATCCGCCTCCGCCGCAATCCGCCCAAACCCCGCCCAGTACGAATCTTCCGCGACTCGGCGCAACAGGAACATCGCCCGCTCCCGGTTGCCGTCCAGCAGCTCCTTGATCGCCACACCATAGGCCCTGGTCTCGAAGCGGCCGACGGCCGGCAACGGGTTGAGCAGCTCCGCCACCGGGAACGCGCCACGATACGCCAGCAGCGCCTGGTAGTAGGCGCTGTTCACCGTCACATCCATCCCGGGTCGAATCGACAGGAGCAGTGTCGCGGCCTCCTTGTCACGTCCTGCCCTGCGGAGGGCCCGATACGCCCAATCGGTAATCGCCACCCGACTGTCATCCCGGGTGGCAATCTCCGCGCAGGGCCGCTGCCCGGACGCGCGGTGTGCCTCGAACTGGCTCAGCGCGCGACGGTCGGTGGCCAGCTTGATGCAGCGCAGGTATTCATCGGCCGCATCGCTGAAGCGGCCCAGCAGGTACAGCGCAAAGCCGCGGTGATACGCCACGTCAAAGTCGAACGGGGCCAACCGCCGCGCCTGGTTCAGGTCCTGGAGCCCGGCATCGAACTGCCGGAGGGAAAGAAGGCGGTGACCCCGGAACCGATACAGCCGCCAGTCGTTCGGGGCCAGCGCCAGGGCCCGGGTGTATAGGACAGCCTCTTCGTCGTATGCCATCGAGTTCCGCGTTTCGCGCGCCGCCGCGATGATCCGCTCCACGTTGTTCGGCTCCGCGGCAAGTTCGGCGTCCAGGCGTTCCTGCAGTGCGGGGTCTGGCGCTGGGCGGGCGTGCAGCCGCTCTCCCGTCAGGGAGGTCGCCACCGGATCCCGCCGCTCACGGGCCCGCAGGAAGACCTGGATCCCGTCGGGACGGGGGTTCCAGAAGGTCAGCGCCATCCGTCCATCCGGGTCGGCTTCCACCGAGGCCGGGATATCGGAGTGGGTCAGGTACCAGCCGTGGGGCAATACCACCCGGTTCATGGCGCGGCCAAAGTTGCGATCCCAGACCAACTCATCTCCCACTCGACCATACCGATTCGGATCCACGTACGTCTCATGGATTCGCAGCCGAGTGCTGGTGCCGGTCGTGATGGCCGGGAAGCTGATCATCACCACCTCGCTGCCCGCTGCCGCCTGGGCGGCAGAAAGCGCCCCCCGGTCCACTGCCGTCTGCCCCTTCAGCGTGGCCAGGGTCAACTCGTTCCCGGTGTCCATGTTGAACGCCCACGGATCCCGCACCACGCTCCCCTCTCGCACCACGTTCAGGTAGCGGTCCGTCCCCACCCGAGTCTCCGTGTAATCGTGGTACAACCGGAAGGCGTGGGACTCCGGCTGCTCCAGGAAATAGGTGATGTCCCGGTTTTCGAACGCGCGCTCACCAAAACCCCGGTCGCTGCGCAGGTAAGATCCGTCAAAGCCGCCAGCTGGCCCGGCGGTGGGCGGTGGGGTGGCCCGCGGACGCGCGGTGGCGGCAGAAGCCACCAGTGATGCCGCCGCTGCTGCGGGTAGCGGCCGCGCCCGTACCGTGTAAGTCAGCGATTGACGTTCCGAGTTCATGAAGCTCACCCGGATCCGTCCATCATCTTCCACGTTCACCTGGGACGGCACATTGACCGCCACCAGTTCAAATCCAGCCGGCAGCACAACGCTGTTGCGGGCAATGCCGAGCGAGCGGGTAAAGACAATGCCGCCGGGTTCGGTCTTGTAGCTGGCGGTGTCCACGTAAGTCTTGTCGATCCGGACCCGGGCTCCGCCGGTGGTGGACACCGGCCGCGCCAGCTCCACTTCGATGTAGCGGCCGTTCGCCGAGGCGGTGGGATGGGCGCGTGTCCGTGCCTCCGCCCCTGCCAGAACCTGCCACTTGAGCGGCAGCCCGGTGTGCAGGTCGGTTACACCATGCACCGCTTCATCGGCTCCGGCGCGAACCGAGTTGTAGTAGTAGCGCGCACCGGCGGTGGTGGCGGTCACATCGTAGAGGATTCGAAAGGCCCCGGAGCCGGGCGCCTGCAGTTCGTAGCGGGTGTAGTCGTCGGCCTGGGTCTGCGGCGCCGCGGCCTGTGCGGTCAGGTTCGGCGCCAATGCCAGCGCGAGGAGGAGTGCTGCAATCCGGGCAATCATGTGGGACTCCGGTCTGTCGGTGATTCCTGAATGATACCATAGGCGCCGAATCCATTCGGCCCGCGCCCCAGGGGAGCACCCCTGTGCGCCCCAGGCCATCGGCGTGCTGGTGTCACGCGGAGACGCGGAG
>JAWXBA010000174.1:0-3189 GCA_034439775.1 Gemmatimonadota bacterium
GTAATCCGCGCAATCCGTGGCAAATCAATCGACTTGGTAGAGGGGGAAAGGCAGCTTGCACTGTAGTCATTATGCAGTCATATTGCAGCCATGAAGACCAGAACCCTTACTATCCGTGGTGTTCCGGATGACTGCCTGCGGCGGCTGCGGGAGCGAGCCGAGTCGAACCGCCGCAGCCTGAACGGCGAGATCCTGACGATACTGGAGGCGGCGGCAGACCCTGCGGAGCCCAGACCCACGCTGGTTCGGGAGCCGATCGCACCTCCCTATCCTGTGACATTGCCCCTGCTCGACGACCTGAACCAGGATGCCCTGGCGGCGATCTGCACGCGCTACCACATCACGGAACTGGCGGTCTTCGGATCGCACGCCCGGGGAGATGCTCGGCCCGACAGCGACGTAGACCTGCTGGTGGAGTTTGCGCCGGGAATGACGCCGGGGTTCGGTATGGTGCGGGTGGCAGAGGCGCTGCGCCCGATCTTTGGTGGCCGGCGGGTGGATCTGGTGACCCGTCGAGGGCTCTCACCCAGGTTGCGTGACCGGGTCGTGGCATCGGCGAGGACACTCTATGCCGCGTAACGATCGCTTTGCGCTTGAACAGATGCTCGAATCGGCGCTGCGCATTGGCGGGCTGGTGCGTGGCACGTCGAGGGACATGTTCGAAAGTGATGAGGTTCGCCAGCTGGCGTTGCTGCACCTGATCCAGCGACTCGGTGAGGGAGCGAGCCGGTTGAGCGCCGACTTCCGGGCGGAGCATCCGGAGTTCCCGTGGGTGGAAATGATCGGGATGCGGAACCGGATCGTGCATGGGTACGACGACCTTGATCCGGAGATCGTCTGGCGAGTGGCTACCGAGGATATTGTGCCGGTGGTTGCAGCGCTGGAACGCGCCCTGGCCGACTGATCCCTACCTACCTCCCTGCCTGGGCTTTCAACTCCTCGATCCAGTTGATCACCACCACCAGCTCCTGGTCCACCGGCCGTTTGATCATCAAGAAGCGGCGGCCGTCAGGAGTAATATCATAGGTGGTCGCGTTGCCATCGGAGTAGTAACGCAGGGCCGAGAAGAGAGTGCGCCGTGGCCCGGTGGCGAAGGTGGCGCCAGGCAGGACCGGCACGGCGACCAGGTTCTGCTCGGGATCGCGGTAGAACAATTCCGTTCCATCCCGGGACCAGAGTGGCTCGCTCCCGCCGCCCGACGAAACCTGCCAGCGTCCGGCGCCCTCGGGAAACGGCTGGACGTAGATCTCGTAGCTGCCGGATTGATTGGAGTTGTACGCCAACCACTTCCCGTTTGGGGAAAGTTTGGGGTTCTGCTCATCGGCCGGGGTGGCCACAAAGGGGTGCCGAGTAGTGTCGTTCCCCACCTGGAAGACGAAGATGTCACGATTCGTCGTGCCGTCGGTGAATCCCTCGCGGAAGGCAATGGAGCTGCCATCGGCCGACCAGGTCACCTCTTGGGCATGTCGTTCGGAGCCGACCAGCAGCCGGGGTTGCCCGGACCCGTCGGAGCGCTGGATCCAGATGGCGCGCAGCTTGGCCTGATTGCCACGGTCCGAGGCATAGGCAACCTCGGATCCATCGGGGCTCCAGAGTGGGCGCCAGACCAGGGTCCCGTCAAAGGTCAGGCGGGACACGGTCTGTTGGGCCAGGTCATAGGTCCAGATTGCCGACTTGCCGGGATCATTGATGCCCATCGCAATGCGACCGCCGTCCGCACTGAGCGCCACCCCGTTGAAATTGCGCCAGAGTTCGGTGTTGACCACCTGCTCGCTGCCATCACGATTTACCCAGGCCAGCAGCGAGCGGCCGGCCGTCGGCGGGGCATAGACCAGGGTACCGGTTTCGCTGGCCGCAAACGCCGCCCACCCCTCGGTTCCCCCTGCCACCGTGATCCCGGTCGAACGGGAGGGGCCCTGCATCGTGAGCGCGCCGGGATCGAACGGCGCTGCCATTAGGATGCCCGCCGCCGTCGCGTAGAGCAGGTACCCTGAAGTGTACCGAGCCGCCGCGCCCTTCACGAGATAGCTGACCACACCGGTCTCCAGATTCACCACCGCGATATCGGACTCGACGCCCGGGCCTCGATAGAAGGTGACGAGCAGACCCTTTCCGCCAGGAAGCAGGGCGGGAAACAGCGGACGATTGAAACCGGTGACCTCCGCCTGCAGGGTATCGTTCGCGACCACCTGCCCGGCCTCCCCGCCGTCCTCCGACACCCTCCAGACCCCCTGGCCTCCCCCGATCGGGATGAAATACAGGAATCCATCAGCACCCCACTCGAGCCCGCCGGTCTGATCCACCCCCTCGTGGACAGTGCGCGCGGCAGCACCTCCGCGGGGCAGGATCTGCAACTGACTCTCCGCGTTGACAATGGCAAGGGATTGTGCGTCTGGAGAGAAAGCGGCCGCCCAGCCGCCCTCGGTCAGCATGACAACAGGCTCCAGCTGGTCGACCTCGTGCACGAACAGCGAGAGCAGGTTGCGCTCCCCGGGAGCGATGTAGGCCAGGAACCGTCCGTCACGAGAGAGTGCCAGCCGAGAACTGAAATCTCCCAGATTACCAGCGGTGATGGAACGCTGGAACCGCACCACTTCCCGGCTGACAGGTGCACTTGGGCGGAGCCAACCCCAGAGGGCGGCGACCGAGGTGAGCAGGGCAATCCCGCCGAGCAGCATGGCGGGACGGTTGGAGCGAAGCAACGTTGCCGCGCTGCCCTGCCCTGCCCGCGCCCGGCCGTACCCGGTGTCCTTGAGCGCCGCCACCAGCTCCCCCGCCGTGGCAAACCGGTCTGCCGGAAGCTTCTGCAGCGCGGTATGTACCGCCTCCGCCACATGCATCGGCACGGTGGACCGCAGATCCGAGAGCTGCGTCGGTGCGGTGGTCATCACCTTGGCCACGATGGCCTGCGGGGTTGGCCCGGTAAATGGCGGCTCACCCGACAGCATTTCGAACAGCACGCACCCGACGGCATACACATCTGTGCGGGCGTCGAGATCGCGCTCGCCCATGGCCTGTTCGGGGCTCATGTAGTGCGGCGTGCCGAGACTCATGCCGGTCTCGGTCATCCGGGAGCTGCCGTCGGTGCGGCTGGCGGCCAGGGCAATGCCAAAGTCGGCCACCAGGGCGCTGCCATCGTGCAGGAGGATGTTCTCGGGCTTGATGTCGCGGTGGATTACGTTGTGGCGA
>JAWXBA010000175.1:0-8344 GCA_034439775.1 Gemmatimonadota bacterium
CAGGCTGCTGGGGGCAGACCCCGACGGAACCGCCCTGCACGGTGGCGAGCATCTCCATTGCGCCCCAGGCGCTCAACCTGCTCCTCGGTGGCGCCACCGGTTCGGTGACGGCGACGCTGGTCACCTCAGGGTGCGCCGCCCCACCGGAGGTGGTCTGGGCCAGTTCGAATAGCGCAGCGGTGAGCATCGCCGGTGCGGGGCCCACCGTCACCCTGACCGCGGTGGCCGCCAGCGGGGTGGTGGTGCGCATCACCGCCACTTCCGGCGGCCAGACCACCTTCATGAATGTGACGGTCGTGTCGGAGCCGGCGATCGGCCTCTCGCCATCCTCGGTGAATATCATCGTGCCCCAGAATGGACCGGCAGTTTCCACCCGGATGGTGACCATCAGCAATGCGGGTGGTGGCACCCTCTCCGGGTTGGCCACCGGAACGGTCAGCTACGGTGCCGGCGCCACCGGCTGGCTGACGGTCAGCCTCAGCGGGGTCACCGCAACACCCACTGCCACGCTGACCTTGCAGGCGGCGCTGGGATCGCTGCCGCTGGGCAGCTATACCGCAACCGTTCCCATCACCGCCACCGGGAGCACCAATTCACCGCTATCGCTGATGGTGACCTTCGGGGTGGTCCCGGCCGGCTCCGGGGTTTCCACCGTGGTCTTTGAACGGTGGACCGGCACCGCCTATCCCTCGGCCTCGGGAGAGATCTGGCGGATGGACCCTGACGGCCAGAACCAGGTCCGGCTGACCGACAACACCACCTTCGACGGTTATCCAGCGCTCTCACCGGACGGCAGCCGGATCTCGTTCTCCACCAACCGGGCCGGCAACCTGGACCTGTACCTGATGAATGCCGACGGCACCGGCCAGACCGGGCTTCGGATCACCCCCAGCCCCGAGGTCCAGTCCAACTGGTCGCCCGATGGGCTGCGGCTGGTGTACGAGTTCATCTTCTCGGCCACCGACGTGGACCTGCAGGTCTTCACCCTCGGCAATCAGACCGAGGTGCCGTTCGCCGAGACCCCCCAGAGCGAGGAGAACCCGACCTGGTCGCCGAGCGGGACGGAGATTGCGTTTGCCAAGGATCCGCTTGGCACCGGGGCGTACCAGATCTATCGGGCCCCGATAGCGGCGGGGGTGCTGACCCCTCTGACCTCGAACACCTTCGACAACTTTTCCCCGGCCTGGTCGCCGGACGGCACCCGGATCGCGTTTTCGTCCAACCGCACTGGCAACTACAACGTATTCGTGATGAACGCGAGCGATGGCGGCAACGTGGTCCAGGTGACGAGCTCCGGCACCAATTTCCAGCCGATCTGGTCTCCGGATGGCACCCGAATCGCCTTTACGTCCAACCAGGGCAACAACTGGGACATCTGGGTCATGAACGCCGATGGGGGCGGCAAGGTGAACATCACCAACACACCGTCCAGCAACGAGATCGGGCCGTCCTGGCGGTAGCGGCCCTGGTTGGCATGGCCTGACGGGCTCCCTGCCCCGCACCGGGCCAATGTCGGTATACTTGCGGGGTCCAGTCCTCTCGCCGCCCCATGCGGGGCGCTCGCCACCTGGAGCCCCATGATCCGCACACCGATTGTCCTGCTGGCCCTGGTGACCGCCTGCCTCGAGGCCCCCCCTGCCCTTCCCGTCACCACCTCCGAGCAGGTGAGCGGCACCACCGCCCTCCTGATCGCAGTGAGCCCCGTCGATGAGAGCGTGGTCTGGGCATCCGGAGCGCGGGGAACCCACGTCCACACCACCGATGGTGGCGCCACCTGGCATCCGGGCACCGTGCCAGGGGTGGAGTACCTGGAGTTTCGAGATGTCCACGGGGTCGACGCCAGCACCGCCTACCTGATGAGTGCCGGAGCCGCGGACTCCTCGCGCGTGTATGCCACCCGTGACGGCGGCCTGACCTGGACGCTGCAGTTGACCAACCCTGATGCCACCGGGTTCTTCAATTGCATGGGATTCTGGGATGCCGCCCGCGGCCTGGTCCTCGGCGATGCCGTGGACGGCCAGCTGGTGGTCTATGCCACTGCCGACAGCGGCACCAGTTGGAATCGGATTCCCGCCGATCGGATGCCGACTGCCCTGCCGCGTGAGGTCGGCCTGGCGGCGAGCGGGACCTGCCTGACCACCCTGCCGGGCGGGTCGGCCTGGTTCGTCACCGGACGGCCGCTGGCCCGAGTCTTCCAGACCACGGACTATGGCCTTTCCTGGGCGGTGGACACGCTGCCAATCTCGACGGCGGGATCGATCAGCTTTCGTGATTCGGGGCGCGGGATGGCCTTTGGCGGCGAGTCGGGACCGGGCACCGCCTCGACGACCGATGGCGGCCGCACCTGGGTGGCCGGAAACGTGCCCCCGATCGAGCGCGGCATCTTTGGCGGGGCCTACGTGCCCGGCGCCAGCGCCGCGGCGGTGGCGGTGGCGAGCCCCGGTGGCCTGGCATGGTCCGCCGACGATGGTTTCACCTGGACGGTGATCAACTTCAACAACTACTGGTCGGTGGGATTCGCGTCGCCCCGCGCCGGCTGGGCGGTGGGGGCGGAAGGGCATATCACCAAGCTGTCGGGCTTCTGAGCTGGCACAACGACCGAGACTCCTGCCGAGGCAAGCAATGCTGCACCTGTTGCCAAGATCACACCACCGGATCGGTACCCTGCTCCTCGGCGCCGCACTGGCCTGGGTCGAGCCATCGGCGGCCCAGCAGCCCGCCGACCGGGTGGAGCAGGCCATCGTCCGCGCTGTGGACGCCAACAATCCCGCCGCAGTGACGTTGCTGCAGCGGCTGGTGGAGATCAACAGCGGCTCGATGAACTTCCCCGGAGTCCGCGCGGTGGGGGCGGTGCTGCGGGCCCAGTTCGATTCGCTTGGGTTCCGGACCCGCTGGGTGGATGGCACCCCGTTCAACCGCGCCGGGCACCTGGTGGCTGAGCACCCTGGCCCAGGCCCAGGGCTGCTGCTGATCGGTCACCTTGATACGGTGTTCGAGCCGGATCACCCGTTCCAGGGGTGGCAGCAGTTCGGCGACACCGCCGCCAAGGGCCCCGGGGTGACGGATATGAAGGGGGGCGACGTCATCATCGTGCAGGCGCTCAAGGCGCTCCGGGCGGCCGGAGCGCTTGAGCGCATGAACATCACAGTGGTGATGACTGGCGACGAGGAGAGTTCAGGGGATCCTCTGAGCCTGGCCCGGGCGGCATTGATCGACGCCGCCCTCAAGGCCGACATTGCCATCGGTTTCGAGGATGGCGACGGCGACCCAAGGACTGCAGTGGTGGCGCGCCGGAGTTCGAGTTCATGGGTACTCCGTGCCAGCGGCAATGCCGCCCACTCGTCGCAGGTGTTCAAGCCGGCCGTGGGATACGGGGCGGTCTTCGAGGTGGCCCGGATCCTCGATGCCTTCCGGGTCCGGCTCAGCGGTGAAGAGCTGCTGACCTTCAACCCGGGGGTCGTGGTCGGCGGGACCACCGTGACTTTCGACATCGAGAACGACCGCGGCACCGCCATGGGAAAGACCAATGTGGTGGCGGCGGAGATGACCGTGCGCGGGGATGTCCGGACGATCACCCCTGAGCAGCTTGCCCGCACCCAAGCAGCAATGCGCGCCATCGTGGCCCAACACCTGCCCGGCACCTCCGCCTCGATCGAATTCGAGGAGGGGTACCCACCCCTTGCCCCGACCGACGGCAACTACCGCCTGCTGGCGATGTATGACCAGGTCAGCAAGGATCTTGGCTTCGGGCCGGTTGCTGCCGTCGATCCCGGCGCCGCCGGCGCGGCGGATATTTCCTTTACCTCAGCTCATGTCACCATGGCCCTCGACGGCCTCGGCCTCTCGGGTACCGGCGGCCACACCGCCCTGGAAACCGCCGACCTCCGGATGCTGCCGCTGGTGACCAAGCGGGCGGCAGTGCTGCTCTATCGGCTCAGCCGTGGAGCGCCGGTGCCGTGACAGCGGGGAATGGGGAATGGGGAATCGGGAATCGGTGCTGGGGGCGACTCGTGCGGCCGCCCCTGGAAGTTCCATCGCCTACCAGCCGACCCCGGCGCCGAGGGTCAGGTAACCTAGCGCTTTCCCATCATCACTCCCGAACCGATTGGTGGCATGCCGACGGACCCGCATCGCCCCTCGGCGACCAATCTCTGCTCCAAAGTCCACGCTCCCGAGACGATAGCTCAGGCCGACGAATCTGAGGGTACGCGTGGCACTTTCCCAACGGTTTGTACCGTCGCTGAAGCTCAGCCCATTTTGCGTGACCGTGGCCGACTGGGCGCCCTCATACGAGTAGCGGTCGGCAGCCAATCCCGCCGTGACGCCCACGCCCCCGAGCCGCTTGCCGACTAGCAGGCGCGTTTCTGTGACCCCAAGTCGCGTCAGCGAATACGAAAGCCTCGCCTGCCCACCATCGCGAACCAACATGTCACCCGAGTTGAACGAGAATTCCGGCAGGCTGCGGTGGCGTGCCACCAGCGCAACCGACGGGAAGGAGCGCAACTCCGAGACCAGACCAAGCCGTACCCCATAGCTGATGCCCATCCGACCCTCGGCGGGAGATCCAGCGCCAGCGACTGGGCGCGACGCCAGGCGGGATACCCCGACCAGGGCATCCACCCCAGGAATCCGCCCTTCCGCGCTCCCGAACCCGGAGAAGACCCCGACCGCTCCATCGACCGAGAACGATACCCCGCTTGAGCTGGCTGTGGGAAACACCGAGGCGGGCGCGGGTGTCCCCAGCTGGATCGGGGCCCCAGCGAGAACCGGCGTGGCCCGCGCCACGCGCCGACCCCACCGAAGTGACCGATCTCCACGCCATCATCACGGCCCTGCACGATGAGCTGTTGCAGGTGGCCAGCGAGGTCGTCGACCTTCACACCGCCCAGGCGGAGACGAACGAACGGCTCGACTTCGCTGAGTGCGGCCTCGCATCGCTCCACGGCCGGACGCCCTGAGGGCGCGCGCCGCTACTCACCGCCGGCCCGGGCGATACTCCCGCTCAATGTGCCCCTGGAGTTGATGCGGATAGAAGTAGACCTCGCGAAGGTCTCCCCGCGCGTACCGGTCGGCCTGGTCGTTGAAGTGCGGGGAGGAGGCGTCACCAGACTCGCCACCGGCGGTAATGGCCCGGGCCCGGACACTGTCGCCGAACTCCACCACCGCCACGAAGCTGTTGCCGCTGGTGCCGTACATGCGCTTCGTGCCTGGATATGTCCGGGCCCCGAATGACGCCAGCGATCCCCACCGCGCCGAAGTGAACCCCACCGGGATACTGGCGCCTGAATCGGCAAACGGCTGCACGATCTCACCGGTCAGTCGCTGGAACCGGTTGATCGCTCCCCACGGAGTCTGCCACGTCCCGAAGTGCGCCACCAGCGTGTCGGCGGCATCGCCGAGCGCCTGCAATCGCTCGGCGCGGGTGGAGCGGGTGGCGATGTATGCCTCCGCCGACATCCTGGCCTGGCCCGCCGCCGGCGCCACCCGACGCGCCAGCAGGTCGGCCCAGTAGATCGCCAGGGCGGTCGGGATGGACTCGGTGCCCCAGCGCAGGTCCCACGCGCGCAGCACACCGACCTGGTCGGTCACCCGGTCCCTGAGCGGGGTGCCCACCCCGGTGGAGTCGTAGGCCCGGAGGAGGGCCGGAATCAACGGCTCGAAGGCGGTGAGATAGCTGTCGTAGGCCGCGTCCAGCAACCGATCCAGGGTAAAGTCGCTGCGCCCCTCCAGGACCCGGATGGCATGAAGGCCGCGGGCATTCTCCGAGCCGCGGTCGGTGTAGCTGGGAAAGTCTGCGGCACGCGGACTGTCCGGCCCGGCAGAGGAGTAGGGCCAGTTGTTGGTGTTGTAGACCCAGCCCGAGCCAGGATTGACCACCAACGGGCTCTCCTCGACGCTGTGCACCCCCTCCCAATCGGTGGCCGGGTCGCTGCCATCGACCGGGCGGGTCCAGTCGATCGCCGGATTGCGACGGGGGACAAAGTTGGCGTGGAAGTAGGCGATGGTGCCGTCGCCATCGGCATAGATGGTGTTGTTGGACGAGTTGGTGTGGAGGTCCATCACTTCCCGAAACTCGGCAAAGCTTCGCGCCTTGGTGCGCAGGTACGACTGGGTCAGCGCCTTGAGCGGCTCCTCCATCATCCGGACCGCAATCCAGCGACCGTCCTCCGCCCGGCGCACGACCGGACCGTGATGGGTGCGGTAGGTGGTGAACTCCCGGCTGGCCATGCCGCTGTCAGTACGGAATGGGACCGCGATGGTGGTGACAGCAACCGGACGGAGCTCGCCACCATGGCGGTAGAACAGGCTGTCGTTCCGCTCGACAATTGTCTCCAGGTACTCATCGATGTTGTCCACCTCGCTCGAGGTGTGCATCCAGCCGACCCGGTCGTTGAACCCCTGATAGACGAAGAACTGTCCCCAGGTGACCGCCCCGTAGGCGTTGAGCCCCTCCTCGCTGGTGACCTGGACCTCGCCCCGGAAGAAGAAGGACGTGTGCGGGTTGATCAGGAACAGGCTGCGGCCATTGGCAGTGTTGGCGGGTGCCACGGCGATGCCATTTGATCCGACCGGTTCCTGGTACCCAGGCACCGGCTCCAGGCCGGCCACGACCGGCGCCTCAGCCCCATAGAACTCACGCAGCCGGGGAATCGAGACCCGCTCGATGTCGCCACCGATGCTCCCCTCGCTGAAGCTCAGCGCCATCCACGGCTCGAACCGGGTGAGAACCCGGGGCTGTACGTCTGGGTGGGTGTGCAGGAAATAATTGAGCCCGTCGGCCCAGGCTGTCATCAACGCCTGGAGCCAGTCCGGGCTTTCCTGATACTGAGCCTGCAACCCCTCCGGGCTGATGAACAGCTTCATGCGGAGGTCCTGAAACACTGCCTCCTCGCCCTCCGCCTCGGCCAGTCGGCCCATGGCGTTGAGGTAGTTCACCTCGATCCGATTGAAGTCGTCCTCGGCGTGCGCATAGATCAGCCCGAAGACGGCATCGGCATCGGTCTTTCCATGGATATGGGGAATCCCCCAATCGTCCCGGATGATGGTGACAGCGGCTGCCTGCGCTTCCCAGCGCGACACTTCAGGTTCGGAGGAATCCCCGGGACCGCAGGCGATGAGCGCACCGAGCAGGACAGGGCTGAGTCGATTCACGGCTGGACTCCGTCGTGGTTGGGGCGAGAGCTTCAGTCCGGGAGTTGCTTCTTCCGCCGCCAATGCCAGACTCCGAATCCGACCAGCCCCACGGCAACGAACATGACCCCGGAAGGGATCCGCGAGACGACTTCCTGGACGGAGCAGAGCCCGGTCAGGACACACGACTCCGGACCGATGACCGGGGCCTGGAGCCAGGCGGCGAGCAGTGGTTCCATACCGTGCCCAGGCCCGGGGGCAGGCCGCCCCCCGGGCTGTGGGGCTCAGCCTTCGGACACGATGGTCAAGGCAAAGCCGTCGGGGTCGGTCACCGCGAAGGCCAGTGGTCCCCAGGGCAGCGGTTCGACCTTGCTGTCGAGCGTGATGCCGGCCGCCTCGGCCCGGGCTGCAAGGGCATGGATGTCCCGGGTCGTGCCGGCCCAGAACCGGAGCCCGACCCCCTTCTTCCTGTCCTTGCCCTTGGCCCAGTCGTCCTGTCCGATACCGAACTTCGCCTCACCGGCACTCAGCATGGCAAAGCGGACGTTGCCATCCTCATTCTTCATTTCCTCCACCACGCTGAAGCCAAGCCCGTCGACATAAAAGGCGAGGCTTTTCTGGATGTCGTTGACGGTGATGGCAGACCAGATGTCCTTGGTCTCCAGGCCAGTTCCACTCATGGGGCACTCCTCGTGGGGGGTGAGTCCCTGGCACCACCCGGCGCCGATCGGGGACAGAGCTGAAAGCTAACACCCCGGTCCGCCCGTCCCGATGGCCCGGTCCGGGAGCCGCCAACAGCCCCGGGGTTTTGTGCGTATATTCCCAGAGTCGGCCCGACCGGGCCAAGTCCGCGGGTCGCATCATGGCCCCAAACCGTTCCGACCTTCCCGCAGGAGTCCAGCCGCAATGTCCCCAGTTCGGGCCCGAACCACCGTCACCACCCTCTGTCTTGCCGCCAGCCTGAGCGCCTGCGGGGGCGCGGCCCAGCGTGCGGGACAACCCGGGGTCCAGCCGGTCGGCAACGCGGCGGTGGCGGTGCCCTTTGCCGGCTCGGCCACCACGGCGCCCAACCCGGCCGACGTGGAATTCATGTCCGGGATGATCCCCCACCATGCCCAGGCGGTGCTGATTGCCGGGTGGGCGGCGACCCACACCACCAGCCCTGACGTGGGCGTACTGGCGCAACGGATCGTGGTCGGCCAGCGCGACGAGA
>JAWXBA010000176.1:0-14260 GCA_034439775.1 Gemmatimonadota bacterium
CGCACCGCCCGCAGGACCGCCGCGGCCAGCGCCGGTTCCCCGCCGGGCCGGGTGCGGATGAACATCTCGCCGCCCCCACGGGGCCGGTCGCGGTAGGAGAAGTAGGTGATTGCCTTCGGCGGCTCGTCGAAGGCCTCGTAGAGGGCATCGGCGACCACTCCCACGATCTGGAAGACCTGACCTCCAGAGATGAGTCGCCGACCGACCGGCTCGCCCTGCCCGACATACCGGCGGACGAACTCCTCGTTCACGATTACCTGCTCCGGTGCGGCCCGGTCCAGCAACGGGGCAAATCCAGTCCCTCCCCGCAGTTCGAGCCCGAGCACTTCGAAGTAACCGGGAGTCACGATGCTCACCAGCGCCAGGTCCCGGCCGTCGTCGCCCCGTGCCCGGCCCTCCAGCTCGAATTCGCCCAGCCCCATGCCATGGATATCGAGTGGCACAGACGATCCGATCCCCACCGCCTCAACGCCCGGGACGCCGGCCACACGATCGAGAAGCCGGTCCGAGAACGCCCGCAGGAAATTCGGTTCCCCGGGGACCCCCGCCAAGCCGTACGCCACCAGCAGGACCCCCTCGCGCTGGAATCCGGTATCCCGCCCCAGCGCCCGGGAAAAGTTGCTCACCAGGATTCCCGTGGCGATCAACACCACCATCGCGAGGGCCACCTCGGTGGCCATCAGGACGTTGCGCAGCCGATTCCGCGACGCCCCCTGGGCGCCGACACGCAGGGCCTCCTGGGGATCCACCCGGGACAGCTGCAGGGCGGAGGGCAGGCCAAATACGAGTCCGCACCCGATGCCAAGAAGCATCGCGAGGCCGAGGCCGACCATGTCCACCTCGGCGTGAAAGCTGATCGGGAAGCCACCCACCACGATTCTCGGGCGGAGCAGCGCCGTTCCCCAGTAGGCAATCCCTGCCCCGAGGACCGCACCGAGGACGCCCAGCAGCAGGTTCTCCGCCAGCAGCAGGGTGGCTACCCGGGACCGACCGGCGCCCAGGGCCAGACGCATCCCGATCTCGCGCTGACGGGCGCTGGCGCGGGCCAGCATCAGGTTGGCGGTATTGCCGCAGACCGCCACCAGGAAGAGCAGCATCACCCCCTGAAGGACCCACAGGGAGGTCGTAAACGTGCGCTGGGGGCCACTCGGTGCCCGGCCAAACTCCTGGACCTCCCCCTCGATCGTGGCATTGGTGGCGGGCTGCTCAAGTGCCAGCCTTTCCATGGCGCGGGTCAACTCGTCCTGCACCTGGGCCAGCGCCGCCCCGGCCACCGGACGACCCAGCAGGGTATAGCCACGCGCCGCACGACGCTCGAGTTCGGTGGAGCCGGGCCGCATTATCGGCGCCAGCGTGGCCGGCAGCCAGAGATCGGTCACCAGCCCGATGGTGGTGCCGCGGAATCCCCGGGGCGTCACCCCGATGATGGTCAGGTCCACATCGTTGACGCGCAACGAACTCCCGATCACCGACTCAACCCCATCGAGGTGGGATTGCCAATAGTCCCAGGAGACGATCACCACCGGGGCTCCCCCAGCGGTGGCCACCTCGTCCGGCACCAGGAATCGGCCCACCGCCGGCGTCAGGCCCAGGCCGGAGAAGTAGTTCCCCGAGACCAGTAGTCCGCCCAGCCGTTCCGACTCTCCGAGCGGTCCCACCTGGAGCGGCTCCCGACGCGACGCGATCAGGTCGCGCACCGAGGTGAGGCGCTCGCGCAGGTCCTGATACTCGAGCCAGGAGCTGCCGGGATAGGTTCCCATCTCGGTCCTCGGCATGACCAGCAGGAACGACGAGGCGTCGCGCACCCCGGGGAGCGGCCGAAGCACCACGGCCGAGATCCACGAGTACACGGCCACGTTCATGCCGATGCCCACTCCGAGCGACAGCACAACGACGACGGCCAGCATCGGCATCCGGCCCAGCATGCGCCAGGCGTGCCGCAGGTCATGACTCAGCCGACGCAGCACGCCTTCCCGGGGAGACGGGGTCACCGGCCGCCGCCATGCAGGTGATCGGAGAGACGCCGAACCAGGTTCCCGCCGCCGAAATGGGCCACCGCCGCCACCAGCGCAATGACCAGGACGACGAGGACAATCTGGGTGCGGGTCCAGCGTCGGCTCATGGTTGCTCCCGGGTGGCGACAAACGGTTGTGGATGGTTGGTGATGCTGATGTAGTCTAGGGTAACGGACGGGAACGAATGTCAGAAGCAGGTAAAAATCTCCCGGGTTCTCGAGAGCAAGCTCAGGCGCTGGGAGCTGTGTCCTCGGACTCGGCGTCGAGCCGGTAGCCAGCGCCCCGCACGGTGACGATGTAGCGGGAGCCGTGAGGATCATCTCCGAGCCGCTGTCGCAGGGCGGCGAGGTGGGTCTCCACGGTCCGACTCTCGGTGCCGGCCGCATATCCCCAGACATCCCGCAGCAACTCGCCGCGACTGACCACCCGGCCCCGATGCCGGACCAGCGCGGCGAGCAGGTCGAATTCCTTGGGCCGGAGGGCCACGACGTCGGTGCCGCGGTGGACCACCCGGGCTCCGAGGTCCACCCGCAAGTCGCCGACGCGCACCACGACCGCCCGCTCCACGCTCCCTGGCACGGCCCGCTTCAGCAGGGCCCGGACGCGGGCCAGCAGTTCAAGGAGGCCACAAGGTTTGACGACATAGTCGTCCGCCCCGAGCCCGAAGCCGCGCAACTTCTCCTCCTCGGTGCCCAGCGCGGTCATGACCAGGACAGGGATGGTGCTGCCGGCATCGCGCAGGCGCTGCAGCACCGTGAAGCCGCTGAGTCCCGGCAGCATCAGGTCCAGGATCACCAGGTCGGGCGGCTCGGCCAGGGCGGCCTGCAGCCCCTCGGTGCCCGAGGCGGCCACCCGGACCTGATAGCCCTCCCGCTCCAGATTGGTACGCAGCATGGCGGCATAGTCGCGGTTGTCCTCGATCAGGAGGAGCGGGCTCATGTCACCGCCGCCTTGGTTCCCGATCGGTGTCCTCTCGCAGCGGGCAACGTTATCACCGCCCGGGCACCACCACCGGGCGCCTCCTCGAGTGAGGCCGACCCGCCGCATGCTTCGGCGATCTGGCGCACCACCGTCAGTCCGAGCCCGGTGCCGGTCCGTTCCGACACCTGATGCTCGGGAAGCCGGGCATAGGCCTCGAAGAGCCGCGACCGGACCGCAACTGGAACTCCGGGACCCTGGTCCTCCACCAGCAGCCGCACCCAGTCGCCGCCCGACGACTCAGCCGCCAGGCGGATGGTCTGGCCCGGAGAACCGTACTTGATGGCATTGTCCACCAGATTCACCAGCGCCTGACGGAGAAGCGGCTGGTCGCCCAGCACCTCGAGCGGGGTCCCGTCCTGACAACGCAGCCGCTGACCCGCGTCGCTGACCGACAGCTCCACCGCCTCGATCACCTCCCGGAACAGCGACGCCACCGACACCACCTGACGCGCCGGGGTAGGGGCTACCGCGCCTGACCGGGAAAACTGCAGGACGTTGTCCACCAGCCCCGTCAGCCGGCGGGCCTCGCGCACGATCGTATCCGCCAGGCTGCCCCGCTCGGCCTCGCCGTCGGCCCGGCCCAGAGCAAGCGTCTCGCCGGCCAGGAGGATCTGGGCCAGCGGCATCCGGAGGTCGTGGGAAATCCCGGCGATGAAGTCGGAGCGGGCGCGCGCCAGGAGCGTCTCCCGGCGTGAAGAGCCCGCCGCCAGCACAACCAGGAGAATGGTACAAGCCATCAGCAGGCCCAGCAGCCACAGCCGGTCGGTGTTCACCATGATTCGAAACGGCACCTGCGGGCCGGTCAACGCGAGTGTGAGCGTCATCCCGGTCAGGGCGCCGCCGGCCTGGCCGGAGGCGATGTAGGGGCGATTCGGATCGGCGCGACCAAAGACCACCACCGAATCGGCGGTCTGGACCACCAGCGAAAGGGTGTCGAGAAAGATCCCCCGCAAGCTGGAAGGGGCCGGTGTCCCCGGTGGCGTGTCGGTCGGGATGATCGCTCGAGCCAAGACCTCGGCCCGGACGACCGCGCCGTAGGCCGCAAGGTCCGGTCCGGCTGGAGCGGCCTGCCCGACGAGCAGCACGACCTGGCCCGGCAACTCCGGGTCCACCACGACCCGCAGGCTGGATTCCGCGCTGCCTGGCCGGAGGCCAAGTACCCCCGTGCTCAATCGCCGCAGCAGATCCTGCGAGAGTCCCACCCCTTCTGCGGGGGAGACGTGGCCAACCTCGACATGGCTGGCCCCGGAACGGAACGCCAGGAAGTGCGTGGCGGGCACCAGGGACCGGCATTGACAGCGGAGGCCTTCCACCTGGGCGGCGATGAGTGCGCGCACGGCGTCGGCCGGGGACATCGCCGGCGCGCTGCTCCATGGCGCCGCCGGTGCGAATGTGCCAGCCGCGAGCAGCTCCAGTCGACTGGCCACCACCGTGGCGACCAGCCCAGCCGTGGTACGTACCACCTGGACCGCGGCCTCGCGTTGCTGACTGGTGTCGTGCACCGTCTGGACCAGCGACCAGAGCGTCACCGCGCCGAGCAGCGTGGCCAACAGCCACCAGAGGCTGGCACGGAACCGGCGTGGGCCCGAAGCGGCTGGAGAGTGATCAACCATGATGCCCGGAACAAACCATCCCACCGGGAGGCGGCGCAACCTGGCGTCCCCAAGCCCTCCGCCGGGGCGTCGGGGCATTCGGATTCCATCACCACGGGGCCAGCCATTTTCGCGTTCCACCCCAGCCATCCCCGGGCGGCAAGACCGCCCGCGCCCGCGAATCCAGGAAAGGATAGATGTCGATGTAACAATGTGAGTTGCAACCACTTGACGCATTAGTATTACTGGATATTATTAATGATGCCCACCCCCCCATACTCCCGCATCTCGATCACCCTCCCGCCGGAGGTGCTCGCCGCTGCCGATCGATTCGCCAAGGAATATGATCGGCCGCGGAGTTGGGTCTTTGTGGAGGCGATCCGGCGGTTCGGGGAGGCGGAGGGGGTGGGTCCGGATCAGGACCAGTACCCGCCAGACAGCCGAGCTCCGGCCGAGGTGGCCGTGGACCTTGGAGCCCAAAGCCTCGCTCAGCTCCACGCCGATCTGGCGCTCAGTCCCGAGGAGCGGGTGCGGGCCAGCGAGGGGCGGGCCACCGCTGACCAGAAAGACCTGGAACCCCGACAGCGGACTGACCAGATCCTGTTCTTCGACCGGTTTGAGGACTACCTGCGCTGGGACCAGCGGTCCCGGGGCACTTCGTGAGCGACCGGGAAACCGTCCTCGCCTCGATCTGCCGCCGGCTCAATGAGGAGGCCGCCCGGTACCTGCTGATTGGTGCCCGTGCCCTTCAGCTCTGGGGGAGCACCTCGGCGACACTGCACCTCGCAATCCTGATTGAACCGACTCCGGCCAACGCCGAACGCGTGCTCCGCGCCATGCGGAACGCCGGATTCGGGTTCGCCAAGGAGTGGTTGGCAGCCGACGTGGCGGCGCGACAGGTCACCGTGCTGGGCACGGTGCCGAGAGTCGATATCATGACGGTTGCCTGCGGCGTGCAATACCGGCATGCGGCGCTTTCGGCACAGCCATTCATGGTGGAGGGGGTTACCATCCCCACCGCCTCCCTGAACGACCTCATCGCCACCATGCACACCGGCCGCCCGGAAGATGCGGCGGCCGTCAGGGTGCTGGAGGAGATCCGGCGATTGCCGGCCGGCCAGGCCTGACTAACCCACCTTGCGCCGCTGCTGAATCGCGGCTGCAAGCTGGGTCAGGGTGATCCAGAGGTCCGAGAATTCCGGGTGACTGGCCGACATCAATCCCAGGTCCAGGTCAGTGCTCAACCGGGTGCAGATTTCCTGGCAGCGGCGAATCCGGAACCGTTCCGAGTAGGCCTCGGCATCAGAATCATGCACCCCCTGGAGCCGTCCCCAGAGCCCCAGGCGCATGTCATCCAGCCCCCGCTTGACCTCCTCCAGTTCCTCAAATCGGCCATCCTCGACACCCGAAATGATGGGGAATTCGCCCACGGCGGCATTCAGCGCGGCGAGCTGGGTGAGCAGGGCGGAGTCGGACATGGGGTCCTCGAAGCGCGTAAGTTGAGGTCCTGCAAGCAGGAATTGGGTGCCCCACGATGGGGCCTTCCTCTCACCTATGCAAGAGAGGGGCCGAGGGGGCCCAACCCAGGCCCGGCCCCCTTGGCTCGACGGGGGAACGCGTCCCTACCCCTCCAGCTTCTTCAGCAGCAGTTCATGCAGGCGCCGTTCCAGCGCCCCACTGGTATAGCAGGCGATCTGCGGTCGCGCCGCCTCGCCGACATCGAGGGCGGTACCGATCACGGCAATCCGGATATTTGACGACTCCCGGCCGACGACCGTCACGAACGCGACCGAGCCAAGCTCGATCCGGTAGTTGTCGGCCCGGGGGCCGCTCATGTTGCTGCCGCAGTCCAACCAGGCGGACATCCGGCGCCCGGCAAAGCTGCCCCGCTTGACGAATCCGGAATTGCCGATCTGGAGCACCGTGGAGTCGCGGACCTCCACCGGCAGCTTGAGATCCTCGAAGACAGCGCGCAAGGCGGCATAGGTCCGGCCGGAAGAGGCCGGCACCTCAAAGGTCGCGCCCATCGTGTCGGCAAGGATTCGGCCGGTGCGGCCCACCAGGGCGCGTACGACGATGGGTGCCTGGGCCGAGGCAGTTTCCGGGACGACGATCGGGGCCACGGTGGCGAGGAGGATCATTCGGAGGAGGGTGCGCATCGGGATTCCTGCTCAAGGGGTGGGCACGCCCGGGACTGTGCTTGGGAGACGACCGTATTCTGGTGAGACGCACCAGCGATGGGAGAGTTAATCCGCCGGGGGCCGTGTGGTCCCAGCCACGTTCGAGGGCTCGGACGGTGGCGTGGCACGACCGGCCGTTGGGCCCGCCTGAAGGAGCTGGCCGCCGTTGCGATAGAGCCAGTCTGCCCCGGTATAGAACGCAATGGCATCCTCCACCCGCTCCCGATCGGCGCCGGTCCACCTGGACTGGGGCGCCATGATCACGGCGCCCCCCTCTCGTCGATAGAGCATGATCGAGCCATGGAGGCCGAGCACGACAAGGGTGGAATCGTCCATCACCGAGACGACGCTGTTATGGGTCATCGGGGCCCGGCCCGCGGCGGCCGGAAGCCGCAGGATGTCCTGGCCAAAGAACCGGGACTCGTAGCCGAGACCGAGGACCCCGAGGATGGTCGGCGCCACATCGAGCGTGGAGGCCAGGGTGGCCACCCGCACCCCTGACGGGATCCACTTCGGCGCATAGAAGAGGATCGGCACCTCGTAGCTGGCCAGGGGGATTTCCGCGGCCCCATAGACCCGGGCCCCATGGTCTCCGATCAGGACGAAGAGGGTGTTGTCGAAGAAGGGGTGGGAGCGCGCCTGCCGAAGGAAGCGACCCAGGGCGTAATCGGCGTAGCGCACCGCGTTGCGCCGCCCGCCCAGCTTCGGCACACGCGCCACGACCAGCTCCGGGAAGCGATACGGCTTGTGGTTGGAGACACTCAGGACCAGGGCATAGAATGGGTCGCCGTTCGTGGCCAGGGTGTCCATCTCGGCGAGTGCGCGGTCAAAAATCACCTCGTCGGCCACACCCCACGCCGTCCGGAAGGCGCTGTCAGGGTAATCGTCGAGCTCGATGATCCGGTCCACACCGTTGTTCCGCAGGTAGCTGCCCATGCCATCGAACAGCGCCCGCCCGCCGTAATTGAACATGGTGCGGTAGCCCCGCTCCCGGAGCAGCGCAGGCAGGGTAAAGAGGTCCTGGGAGGCAGGACGGCGCACCAGGGAGATGCCCGGCAGCGGCGGCAGTGACGCGGTGATGGCCTCGATGGCGCGGATCGTCCGATTCCCGGTGGAGTAGGCGTTGACCAGCAGCGTCCCCTCGGCGGCCAGCGAATCGAAATGCGGCGTCAGGCCGGGTTCGCCGGATTGGAGCGCCCCGACAAATGCCGACCCGAAGCTCTCCTCCAGCACGATCACGACATTCAGGCGCCGGATCGAGTCGCCGGGTTCCACCCGCCGACGCACCGACCCTGCCACGAAGCTGCCGGGCACGGTGGCTGGTTCCGCGAGCAGTCGGGGCAGGCGTGTCAGGGCTTCGTCGATGGGAATGGAGGCATAGAGCCCCTCGTAGGGAGCATCCTGCCCGATCAGTGCCGACCAGAAGGCGTGGTACCCGTTGCCCACAATTTCATTGAGGGCCCGATCCTCGGACAGGTTGCCCGACATCGGGGCCAGCAGTACACCCAGCAGCCAGATCCCCGCCGCATGGCAGGCCGTGAACCCAACCCGGAGCGCCGGTGCAGTCGGGCCCGCCGTGAGCCGTGCCAGTCGGCCGCGCAGCAGCCGGGCAATGACCAGGGTGACCACCAGCAGCCCGCCAAGCAGCCAGACCAGCGGATAGCTCTCCCACAGATTGAGGGTGACCTCGGTGGGAAATATCAGGTAGTCGACCGCCACGAAATTGAACCGGCCGTCGAACTCAGCGAAGAAGAAGCCCTCGGCCAGGGCAATGAACAGCATGGCATAGAGCCCCAGGAACACCCCGGCGCGCAGGGCGCCCGCATGTCCACGCCACCGGAACCAGCGTTCCGGCACCAGGGCCAGGTAGAGAGTCAGCGGGGCCAGGATCCAGAGAGCGGCCAACAAATCAAAGCCGGTACCACGCGCCAGCGCAGCCGCAGTCAGCACCAGCCCATCCACGCTCGGTGCCCGGTGCATGGCCAGGAGACCGATGCGGGTCAGGAGGGAGAGGAGGAGAAAGCAGGTGAGTACCAGACGCATCACACCGAACCGAGGGGCCAGCAGCACCCCGCGCACGCGGTCGAATGGTCCCGACCGGCAGCTCACTCGTGGGCCGGTCGCTTCCCGAATTTCAAGTACAGCGCCGGCATGCAGAACAGGTTCAGGAGAGTGCTCGACACCAGCCCACCGAGGATGACCTGGGCCATGGGATGCTCGATCTCCTGGCCGGGCTTATCGCCGAAGAGCGCCAGCGGCAGCAGCGCGAGTGCGGTCACCAGTGCGGTCATCAGGATCGGAGTGAGCCGCTCCCGAGCACCTCGAAGCACGAGCTCCACGCCGAACGGCATCCCCTCCTGTTCCTCCAGATGCCGGTAGTGACTCACCAGCATGATCCCGTTCCGGGCGGCAATGCCGAGCACCGTCACCAGGCCCACCAGGGCGCCAAGAGACATGATGCCTCCGCCCGCCAGCACCGCCATGACCCCACCGATCAGGGCAAACGGCAATGTCAGCGTCAGGAGCGCGGTGGTCCTGATGGTGCCGAAGTCGCTGTACAGGATGATCAGGATACCGAGCAGCGCCAGGCCGGCCAGGGCAAATATCTGGGTGCGAGCCGCCTTCTGGGCGGCATACTCACCCAGGAATTCCGGGTGATATCCGGTGGGGAAGCTGACCTGGCCAACGGCGGCCTCCATGTCGCGGGCCACACTGCCAAGGTCGCGTCCCGACACGTTGGCGGTGATATCCAGTTTCCGGGAGGCGTGCTCGCGGGTTATCTCGTTGAGGGTCGGCGTCACCTGCACCTCGGCCACCTGGTCGAGGGGCACGGTGCCGCCAGCCGGCAGGTGGATCGCCAGCCGCTGGATAGCCGACGGATCGCTGCGGATCTCCGGGCTGCCCCAGACCACCACGTCAAAGGCCTTTTCGCCCTCGTACACCTGCCCCACCGTGGTGCCCTTGACCAGTGTGGCGACCTGGCGGCGCACCTCGCCAGCGGTGAGCCCGAGCCGGGCGGCGGATTCGTCGCGGACCCGCACTTCTATCTGAGGCACCAGCACCTGGGCCTGGACCTTGAGGTCAATGAGTCCCGGCACATCCTTGACCGCAGCTGCCACCTCGGCCGCCTTGGTCCGGAGCACCTCAAGATCGGGCCCATAGAGGCGCACCACCAGCGACGCGCTGGCGCCGGTCAGCACTTCCTTGATCCGTTCACGCAGGTAGGTCAGCACGTCGCGGTAGAGGCCGGGATACCCGTCGACCGCGGTCTGCACCGCCCCCAAGGTCTGGTCGTAATCGGCCTTGGGATCGATGCTGATCCAGAGCTCGGTAAAGTTGGGCCCGACGACCTCGTCGGCCACTTCAGCCCGGCCGATATGCGCGCCAAAGTTGCGCACCCCCGGAATGGCCCGCAATTCCTTGCTGGCGCGCACCGTCAACCGTGTCATTGCCTCCAACGAGGTTCCCGGTTTCTCCACGAAGTGCATCAGGAAGTCGTACTCGCGGAAATGCGGCAGGAACTCCTCCCCCAGGAACGGCAGCACCAGGATCCCGGCCAGGAACGCCCCGGCCAGTCCCAGCATGACCCGCCGTGGCGCTGCCACCAGCCGGGGCAGCACCGCCATGTAGCGGTTGCCGAGCCAGCGTGCCAGCGGGGTCTGGTGCTCCATCGAGGTGACGTTGCGCAGCAGCAGCAGGGACAGTGCCGGGGTAATCACCAGCGCCACGAACAACGACGCCACGATCGCGGCCACATACGCCATGGCCAGCGGCCGGAAGAACGTCCCCGCCAGGCCGCCGAGGAAGAACACCGGCAGGAAGACCAGCACCACGATCATGCTGGCGTAGACCACGGCGCTCCGGACCTCGAGTGAGGCCTCGAGCACCACCTTCATTGCGGGCAGCGGATTGGCGAGTGCGCGGTTGAGCCGGAGGCGCCGGAGGATGTTCTCGACGTCGATGATGGCGTCGTCCACCACCTCGCCGAGCGCAATGACCAGCCCCGCGAGCACCATCGTATCGAGAGTGCCGCCGCGATACCGCATCACCAATGCCCCCGCCAGCAGCGAGAGCGGGATGGCGGTCAGGCTGATCAGCGCGGTGCGCCAGTCCTGGAGGAAGACGGCCAGCACCAGCACCACCAGGATGCAGCCGATCAGCAGCGCCTTGTTGAGGTTCTGGACCGAATGCTCAATGAAGGTGGCGGGCCGGAAGATCGCGGCGTCCACCACCACGTCGCCGAGCGCTGGCGCCAGTCCCTCGAGCGCCGCCTCGACGCCGCGAGTAATGGTCAGGGTGTTGCCCCAGGGTTGCTTCTCCACGATCAGCAGCAGTCCGGGGCCGTCGTTGATCACGGCGTCGCCGATGGCGGGCGGGTTGCCGATGATCACATCGGCCACCGCGCCAATCTGGATCGGCACTCCGCCGCGAATGGCAACGGGGGCCACAGCGAGCTGATCCACACCGGTTACGGTGGGAGGTTGAGAGATCGGCAGGCGCTGGTTGGGCAGGTCCACGAACCCGCCAGCGCCGAGCTGCACCGCATCGCCAGCGGCCCGAACCACGTCGCCCACGGAAACATCGTGCACCCGGAGGCGGTCGGGGTCCACCATGACCTGGTACTGCTTGTCGCGCTGCCCCCAGATGGCCACGTTGGCCACGCCTGGCACGGCAATCAACCGCGGCCGAATGGTCCAGCGGGCCAGGGTGGTCAGGTCAGTCTGGGACAGGGTGGGCGAGGTGAGCCCGATCTTGAGGACGCGGCTGGTGGAGGAAAGCGGTGAAAGCAGTACCGGCGGATGCGCCACCGGCGGAAGGGTCGCGGCAATCCGGGCCAGCCGTTCCTGCACCAGCTGGCGCGCCTGGAGGATGTCGGTGCCCTGCTGGAAGAGGAGCACCACGCTGGACAGGCCCAGCACGCTCTTGGAGCGGATCGTCTTGACAAAGGCGGTCCCGGTGAGTCCGTACTCCAGCGGCACGGTGATGAGCCGTTCCACCTCCTGGGTGGACAGGCCGGGGGCCTCGGTCTGGATCTCCACCAGTGGGGGCGCGAACTCCGGAAAGACGTCGAACGGCGCCCGGCTCACCACCACCGTGGCCACGGCGGCAAAGACGATCGTCAGGGCCACGACTGCGACCCGGAGTTTGAGCGCGAGCGCAATCAGGGTACGCATTCGGCTACTTCCCGGCGCCGAATTCGGTGCCGAGCAGCTCGGCGGCGCCCTGAACGACCACCGGCGTCCCCGCCGTCGGCCCCTGGGCCAGGATGGCCCAGCCATCAGCAAACCCCTCGATCGACACCCGGCGGCGGGCATACTGGTGCTCGCCGGTCTTGACGTAAACCCAACTGCCGCCGTGCTGGTCGTAGACAATGGCGCCGAGGGGCGCGGCAAGCCGCGGCGCGCCGGAACCGGTCAGTGGAATGGAGATATCCACCCGCTGCCCGGGTCGAAGCCCGGCCGATCGTTCCAATTGATAGAACACGTCGGCCGAGGCGGCGAGGGCATTGGCAGTGGGCGGGGCGGTGATACGTCGGGCGCCCCGCGGCGGGTCTCCGGCCACGACGGCCGAGCCGCCGGAGGCAATCCGGGCAAGGTCGCCCGAGTAGACTGCCACCTGCACCCAGAGCTGGTCCATGCGAGCCACCGAGATCAACGGCGTCCCCGCCGCAACCACCTGGCCGGGACCGGCATGGAGATCCACCACGACCCCGGCATCGGGACTGGCAATCGTCAATGCGCTCAAGCCGGGATCGCCGCTGGCGCCCGTCCGCTGGCGCTCCATCCGCGCCCGCGCGGCTTGCAGCACCGCGAGGGCCGCCTCGCGCTCCCCCTGGGCCCGCTCCAGCTCCCGGCGGGAGACCAGGCTGTCGCGCGCCAGCGCTTCGATCCTGGCGGCCTCCAGTTCGGCCTGCCGGGCCCGGACTTCAGCCAAAGCCAGGTCCTCGTCGCCCCGGGCAAGATCGGTGGCCGCCGGCAGTGGCACGAGGCGCAGCAGCGGTTGATTGCGGGTCACCGAGGTCCCGGGGGAGGGGATCCCACCGTCCGCTGGGGCCAGGACCGTCCCCGCCACGGGAGCGGTGAGCGAGAAGCTCCGCCCCGGTGGTGTCACCACCACCCCGCTGAGCTGACGGGTGTCTGGGGCGTCCCGGTTCTCGATCGGCGCGATCTCCAGTCCGAGGCGCTGCTCAGCTTCGGCGGTCAGGGTCACAGTGGTCAGGCTTGCCTCGGTAACCGGATTGGCCACCTTGGCGGCCGCCACGGGTGTGGCTCCTGGTGGCGAGTCTCCGCAGCCCGCCAACACCGTCACCAGGATCGCGGGAACCGCACGGAATCGGATCATTCGGATCTCCCCAGCAAGAGCAGCCAGTCTGCCAGCGCGCGCTGCCAGGCCAGCAAGTCGTCGATGTATCCAATTGCCACTTCCCGCTCAGCCCGGAGGGCGTCGAACAGTGGAATCACCCCGGTCTGGCCAGCCCGGTACAGGCGCACGGCCCCGTCGCGGAGGCGCTGGGCGCGTGGCAGGAGGGAGTCCCGGGTGAACACAGCCCGCGAGCGGGCCGTCCCAAGTCGGAGTTCCGCATCGGCCACCTGACGTGACAACTCCAACCGCGTTTCGGCGAGGTTGGCAGCTGCCTGATCGACCTGGGCGCGAGCCAGCGACGCCGGCCCGGTCCCGATATTCCAGATCGGCACCGGAATCGAAAAGCCGATCACCGCCCGCGAGCCATTGGCAAAGGGACCGTCGGCATCCCACTCGCGGCCCAGCATCAGGCTCGGAAAGGGGATGCGGCGGAGGGCCGAGGCCTGCGACAAGGCGCGCTGGGCCGCCGAGTCGGCCACCGCTCGTTGCAGGAGCGGTGACCCGAGGCCCTGGTCGCCGATTGGCAGAGTGATATCCAGGCCGCGGTCGAGGCGTCCGACGGGGACCAGGGTGGTGATTGCCCCTCCGAGCACACGTCGCAGGGAGATGGCCGCCGCAAGGCGAGCTTCATAGGATCGCAACCCGAGCTGGAAGACCCGGCCCGCCTCGACCTCGAATTGTTCCCGTTCCAGCACCGAGATATCGCCGGCCCGCACCCGCTCGGCGGCAAAGGCCACCAGCGAATCGGCGGTGGCGGCCTGCGCGGCAACCAGGCGCCAGGATTCGGAAGCGGCGAGCGAGGTGTAGAACGCCACCCGGACTTCATACCCGACCTGGGCAGCGATCAAGGCCGAATCGGCCTCGGCACCCAGCAACCCGGCGCGGGCGGCCGCGCGGTTGGCGCCGCGGGTCAGCAGCCAGTCGAGCGGCTGGCTGATCGACGCGTCTTCGATTGGTGAGGTCTCGGAGTGCTTGAAGGTCAGGATAGGGTTCGGGATGGTACCGGCAATCCCGACCCGGGCCCGCGCGCCGGCGGTCAGCGCCTGGGCGGCCTGAAGTTGGGGGCGGGTGGCCCGGGCGCGCTCCAGGGCGCGCTCAAGGGTCAGGGTGTCGGGGGTCTGCAGGAGGA
>JAWXBA010000177.1:0-14226 GCA_034439775.1 Gemmatimonadota bacterium
ATGCTGCGGTGTACGCCCGCCCCAGGTGCTGTCCCCTCCCGTAGCCACGGGCGTAGCGATCGGTCAGTTCGGGAAACTCCTGGGCCAGGAGAGGAAGGAACCGGGCGCGGGCCGCCGGGTTGAGCCGGAGCGCCGACTCGCGAATCCAGCGGGCACCGGCATCCCGTGCCGCCCGGACCAGCGCGGCCAGTTGTTCCTTCCCATCGGTAATGCCCGGCAGCACCGGGGCCAGCATCAGGCCCACCGGGATCCCGGCATCGGCCAGCAGCCGCAGCGCCCGGAGCCTGGCTCGGGGTGTCGGGGAGCGCGCCTCAAGTCGGCGGAGCAGATCCGGGTCGAGCGCCGAGAGTGAAATGTGCACCGAGAGCTGGTGCTGCCGAGCCAGTTGTACCAGCAGGTCGCGGTCGCGGCTGATCAGCGGCGACTTGGTAATGATCCCGATATGCAGGCCGTGATACCCGGTCAGGGTTTCCAGGATGCCGCGGGTAATCCGGAATTGGCGTTCGGCGGGCTGATAGGGGTCGGTGGCTGTCCCGATAACCAAGGGCAGCCCCCCCAGGCGGGAGGGGTCCAGGGTGCGGGCCAGGACCCGCGGCGCGTCTTGCTTGACCAGGATGCGGGATTCAAAGGGGGGGCGGGGAGCAAGGGTGGCGCGATGACCGTTCGACGCAGGAGAGGTTGGCGACCACCACCGTGACGCCGCCCGACCATCTCGCACACCCAAGCTTGCACCCATAGTAACCCCGTCCGATCCTTCGTGCCGCTCCAGCGCCCAGCGGTGGGCATCCCGGGCATAGCAGTAGCTGCAGCCGAACTCGCAGCCAATAAAGGGGTTAAGCGACCAGAACTGCATTCCCGTGGTGGTTGGCGGATTGAGCACCCGGCGGACGGGAAGCCCGATGAAGGTAGTGCCCCTCTCCCGCGCATCCAGTAACGGCCAAGGCAGGGGGCCCTCCTCGAGTGTCAGCCGGAATTGGTCCTCCCGGCTCATGCGCAGCGTCCCCAGCCACAACAGAGGCAGTTCAGGCACCCGGAATTCCGCGATATTGGCCCCGCACACTCCGGGCAGACCCGAATCAGTGGCGCAGTCAGAGGGTTTGGCGGCGAAGTGCTGGAGTCGCTGGAGGTCCGGAGGTCGGTCATGGCGCCCATCTTTTCGGTGTTTGATCGGTATCGCTATACCGAAGATATCCCGAAGTCGGCGGTGGTGTCAACCCCGTTCGGGCCGGGCAGGCCCCTGCTGACACCTGATACCTGATACCCAACACCCGATACCTGATACCCGATACCCCAGTCCCCATTCGCTATCTTCACGCATGCCCACTGCCGACTACGAAGCGCTCGCCAGCCAACTCGAGACCACCGGCCGCTATCAGGTGCTGCGCCGCTTGGAGCCCAGGCGTCAGTGGCATGAACCCGATGCCACCGAACTCAAGACCGCCGTGGTGGTGGATGTGGAGACCACCGGGCTGGATCCCGATCGCGATGCGATCATCCAGTTCTGCGGCATTCCGTTCACCTATGCCACGGATACCGGGACGATCTATGAGGTCGGCCAGCCGCTGACCGGGTTCGACGACCCAGGACGGCCGATTCCGGCGCTCATCACCGCGTTGACCGGGATTACCGATGCCGATGTGGCGGGTCAACGCCTCGATGAAGCGGCGATCGGGGAGCTGCTCGGACCAGCGGTGCTGGTGATTGCCCACAACGCGGGATTCGATCGCCCCTTCATCGACAGTCGCCTCCCGGGCCCGTTCCGCGACAAACATTGGGCCTGCTCGGTGGAGGGGATACCCTGGCAGCGGTATGGCTTCAAGTCGCGCAGCCTGGAGTTCCTGCTCTACCGGCGTCACCAGATGTTCTTTGAGGCCCACTCCGCCGAGGCCGATTGTCAGGCGCTGCTCCATGCCCTGGCGGTGCCCTTCGAGGACACCGCGACCCCGATGGGCCTGCTGCTGGAGGGAGCCCGACGGCGGACGGTCAGGATCTGGGCAATCGGTTCCCCGATCGAGCAGAAGGACATGTTGAAGGCCCGGCGCTACCGGTGGAACGGCGGCCAGGACGGCCGCGCCAAGGCGTGGTACTGTGAGCTGCCGGAGGGCGAAGAGAGTGAGGCGGAGTTGGCGTGGCTGCGCGAGAACATCTACAGTGGTCGAGAGGGGTGGAAGCTGGAACGGGTCGACCCGCGCTCCCGGTACGCGCACGGCTGATCTGGTGCCGTGCGGCGGTTTCCGGGGAGCGCAACCTCGGGGATCAGTGGCGGTAGGCGACCGTCCCCAGGAAGATCTCCTGCCGCGCCCTTCCCGAAGCGACGTCCCACTCCCACGTGGCCACGAACGCCACGCCGAGTCGGCCGCCATTGTCGAACAGCGCTGGTGAGCTGAGCCCCGGTGCGCCGGCCCCGAATTGCTCCGCAAATCCGGCCGCCCCGAGGGCATCACGCAGCCGGACCGGCCAACTGGGGTGGAGATTCTGGTCCAGCTCGGAGATCACGATGTCGTTGGTCGCGTTGTCCACCCAGGCGATGAACAGCTTGCCATCCACGGTGGCCAGTGCGGGTCTGGCGGCGCCGCCGAGCGGATGGAGCAGGTGGCGCCCGCCCACGACCCGCCAGTCGCGATCGTACAGTTCCAGCCACACGCTGTAACCGTTGACACCATTGTCGCGCTGCCCAGCGTTGGACACATAGCCCAGGATGTACCGCTCCCGCCACTCGGGCGGCAGGATGGCCAGCGCCGGTGTGGCCGCCTCCCCTACCTCATCGGGACCCTTGACCTGCCATCGCGTTTGTTCGGTCCCGGCCAGGTCCATGACCCGGACCTCGATGTTGACGCTATCGTAGGAAGGGCGCCCTGGCCGAGGTTCACCGAGGTAGGCGCCGATGCTGCTGGCCACGATCAGGCTGGCGGCCTCGGGGTCATAGAGGAGGGCAGGGGACGAGTGGTTGATCGGTGGCCCACGGCTGGGGTCCTGGCTCAACCGGAAGGTGATCTCGGGACGGTCGAAGAAGCCCGAATACCACGTCAGGCCGAGGTCGCGGTCACCGGTGCGCATCGAGCGATCGGCAAAGTAATACGCCAGCCACGAACGCTCCCCACTCATCGCGGGGGACGCACCCCATTGGTGGGACCAGTCGGCCATGGCCAGGGTGGGAGTGCCGAACAGGGTGCCGTCGAAGGCGACCTCCTGCTGGAGGATGCGGAAATTCCGGCCCAAGTCGGTGGACGGTACCATCGTCGGGGCTTCTTCCCAGACGACCCGGTATCCCACTGGGCCGACCGCGACACTGGGCCGATCGCGAACCGCCTCCCCGGCAGCGACTCGGCGCACACCCGAGATGGCCAGCTGGCCCATGACGGGGGGCGGCAGCAGGGCCGAGGTGGCGAGTGCCACGACCGTGGGCAGGGACAGGCGATGGTTCATGCTGAAAGGTCTCTGCCGTCCCCCGACCAAAGCAACCCCGGCCGGGGGAGTTCAGCTCAGGGGGCATCGAGGATTTCGCGGACCTTCGCGGTCAAGTCGCCCAGATTGAACGGTTTGGGCAGGAAGGCGGTGTTGGGGGGGAGGGTTTCGAGCGCCAGCATGGCCCGGTCGGCATAGCCTGAGACCATCAGGCTCTTGAGTCCGGGATGGCGATCCCGGAGGTCACGGACCACCTCGGGGCCGGCGACATCTGGCAGGACCACGTCGCTCACGATCAGGTCCAGTTTCTGGCCCCAGGAGGCCGCGATCAACCGCGCCTCGTCGCCATTGGCGGCCTCGAGAACGTGGTAGCCGACCGAGCGGAGGACCCGCACTGCCAAGGCTCGCACCGGCGCTTCATCCTCCAGGACCAGGATGGTCTCGTGACCCCGTTGTCCCGGGGCCTCCGCAGGACCCGGTTCCAGCACGGGGGTCTTGCGGGATCGCGGCAGCAGGCAATGCAGTTCGGCGCCGCAGCCTGGACCGTTGCTGGTGGCCCAGATATGCCCGCCGGCCTGGTGGATCAAGCCGTGGCAGGTGGCCAGGCCCAATCCAGTCCCCTTGCCGCGCGCCTTGGTGGTGAAGAACGGTTCGAAGATCAGCGGCAGGACTTCGGCAGAAATGCCGCCGCCGGTGTCGGTCACACTCAGCTCGACCCAGTCGGCAGGAGCGTGTTGCCCTCCGTCCTGCCGCGGTGGGGAGTGGCCGACCCGATTGGATGTGCCGATCGTGATGATCCCACCGTCGGGCATGGCGTCCCGTCCGTTGATGACGAGATTGACAAGGACCTGTTCGAGCGGCCCGGGATCGACCATGACCGGCCAGGTGCCGGCCGCCGTGTCGATCACGATCGTCACCGGCTGACCCGCGAGGCGGCGCAGCAGTGGCAGCGCCTCCTGAAGCAGCGTGGGCAGATCGACCACCCGGGGCGAGATCCGTTGTCGGCGGGCAAAGGCCAGCAGCTGGCTGGTCAACTCGGCGGCGCGGACTCCTGCTCGCCGGATCTGTTCCAGGTCCTCCCGCACTCGACTGTCGGCGGGCAAGGCACTCAATCCGAGGTCGGCGTAGCCCAGGATCGCGGTCAGCAAGTTGTTGAAATCGTGGGCGATTCCCCCGGCCAGCCGGCCGATGCCCTCGAGTTTCTGGCTGTGCAGCAGTTCCTGCTCGAGTCGCTGCTGGGCTGAAACATCCTGGATCGCTCCGAAGACCCGCACCGGTCGGCTGCCATCCCACTCGGCCCGGCCAAGTGCCCGGACCCAGAGACGGTCGCCGCCAGCCGTGTCAATCTGGAGGATCTGGTCAAATGGCTCGCCGGTGGCGATGGCCCGTTCCACCAGGCGTGTGATGATCGGCCGACTCTCCGGGGTGTAAAAGGAGATGGCTGTTTCTACGGTGGGCGTGTAGTCCGCGGGGGAAACGCCGTGCAGCTGGTAGGTGCCCGCGGTCCAGTGCAGCTGGCCCGACACCAGGTCCAACTCCCACCCCCCGATCAGGGCCAGGTTGCCAGTCTCGCGAGCCAGTCGCGCTTCCCGGCGGAGTTCCGTCACGTCGCTGACAAACCCCGAAAGCCGAATCGGCGTGCCCGCGGTATCGCAGCGGGCGTCGAGCCGAGCCTCGCACCAGCGATACTCGCCCGTGCGGGTCCGCCACCGGAAGCTGTGGTGATAGGGCCGGCCTGCGGCAATGCACTGCAGCAGGATCGCGCGGGTGTCTTCCGCATCGCCGTGATGGAGGTGCGAGAGGAGCCCCGCCATCGAGAGGTCCAGTTCGTCCTCATGCCCGCGATATCCGGCAATCTCATACAACCGGGGGGAGCAGTAGACCGAGAGGGTGGCAATGTCGGCATCGAACAGGCCATCGCGGGAACCGCTGATCGCGGCTTCAAGTCGGTCCTCGCTCTTGGCCAGCGCGGCCTCGATCTGCAGGCGCTCCAGTTCGGCGGCAGCGCGCGCGGCGAAGACGGCCAGGATGGCCCCGACGTCCCGGCTGCGATAGATCGGCGCGGTGTCCATCACCGCGAGCAGCCCGATCACCTTCCCAGAGGAGTCGGTCAGCGGCGCGCCGAGAAACCCGTCGACCCCCATCTCGGGAAGCCACTCATCATCAGGAAACAGCTCCTGGGTGCCTTCGGGGTAGTAGCATGCAGCGCCTTGGGCCACTCCGGCGCAGGGGGTTCCCTTCAGCGGGTACTCGACTTTCTCCACCAGCCCGTTCCCCACCCAGAGGGCAAGAGTCCTGGCAGTGGCGGGGGTGGCTCCGGTCAGTTCGGAGACCATGGCAAAGCGGACCCGGAAGATCCCGGCAAGATGCTCCACCAGCGAGCCGAAGTAGGCGCTTCCGGTGGCCCGGGACGTCGCCTCGACGATCAGCCGAAGTGGATCCTCGCCATGATGGCGGTAGCGAATGTCCCGGACCAGGACCAGCATCCCCTCGAACCGGCCGTCGTCATGGCGGAGGAGTTCGCAATGGGCCTCGACCTTGAAGGCCGTACCATCGGTATGTTGTGCCTCGAGCTCGGCAATGTCCCAGACCCCGATCTCGATGAACCTGGCCACCAGCTGGGTGGCCCGGACCCGGTCGGACTCGGCCAGATAGCGAAGGCCGCTTTGGCCGATCACGGTCGAGCGATCGGGGAGCCCGAAGAGCTCCACGAAGGCGTCGTTGGCGCTGGTGATCCGGAGCGCGGCATCCATCACCATCACCGCATCGGGGGTCATCGACGAGATCGATCGAAAGCCCACCTCGGGGCCGGGCTGGATGGGGGGCAGGGTCGCGGGAACGTTTTCCCCCTCAACCTGCGCCGCCACCAGTCGAAACCACTCTGGCTCACCCGGTTGGGGAAATCCAGGCGGGCCGGCCATTAGCCGTCTCCCCCCGCCTGCCGGTTCATCGTGATCCGGTCAGTCTGTTCAGCGTGGACACCAGGGCATTCAATTCAACCCGAAGCACCCGCAGCCTATCCTTGGAGTCCTTGCCAACCTGCTGGTCGGCCCGGGTGTCCATGCCATAAAGGTAGCCGATATGGGCCTGCAGGCCCGGCTGACTGTACCGCACCGGGGGTGTGAGCAGCTTCTCGTCCACCGCCGCCAGGCCGTCGAGCAGGGCCCGGTCGGGAGTCGGGGCTGCCGCGGCCCGCTGCCGGGCCGTCCGCAACCGATCCACCAGATGGTTGGCATCGCTCACCAGGTCGCGGGCCAGGAGGTTGTGGGCCAATTGGTCCTCGAGCACCGTCTGGGTCACCCCATCCTGCGTCACCCGAGGATCGGCCCGGATGACCAGTGGCACTTCGGCGTTCCAGCTGCCCATCGCCAGGCGCACGGTATAGCGACCGGGAACGGACATCGGGCCATTGCGCCCACTCGCCTGAGGGTTGGCCGCCCAGGCCCCGGGCCAGCGGTAATCCCACACAAACCGGTTCACCCCCGGCCGAGCCGGGAGCCGGGGGGTACCCTCGATCTCCTGCACTGGGCGGCGCATGCCTGGCTCGGCCGGGTCGCGGGCCACTTCGCCCGGTCCCTCGCTGGAAAAGCGCCGCACCAGCGTGCCGCGGCTGTCCCGAATCTCCAGGGTCAGGGGACCACCGGCGGACGCCCCCAGCCAGTATTCGATGCCGGCGCCCATCGGGGGGAACTCGGGCTGGTCGGCGGCAGGCGGGCGGGCGCCCTCGGCGCCGCCGAAGCCGCCGCTGTACCGGTACCGGATATCCTCGCGCGGCGCAAAGAGGTGCACCGGTGCGGCGGTGGCAGCCGGAGTGGCCTGCTGCAGCACGGAGAGATTGTCCAGGATCCAGAACGACCGTCCCTGAGTCGAGACCACCAGGTCCTTGCGATGGACGCGCAGGTCGGTCACCGGGGTGCGCGGCAGGTTGAGCTGGAACGGCTGCCAGCGTCCCCCGTTGTCGAAGGAGACAAACATCCCGAACTCGGTGCCGGCGTAGAGCAGCCCCTCGCGATCGGGATCCTCGCGCACCACGCGGGTTGGCTCATCGGCCGGGATGCCATTGGTGCCGGTTGTCAGCAGGGTCCAGCTGGCGCCGTAGTCGTCGGTCCGGAGGATCCAGGGACGGAAATCTCCCAACAGGTACCTCAGCACCGCCACGTAGGCCGAGCCCTTTCGGTGCGGAGAGGGCTCGATCGTCTGGACCCGGCCACCGGCGGGGAGGGTCGGCGGGGTGACCTTCTTCCACGTCTTGCCGCCATCCCGCGTCACATGGATCGGTCCATCGTTGGCCCCGGTCCAGATCACCCCGGGTTCCAGGGTCGATTCCCGGATCTGGTAGAGGGTGCTGTAGTACTCCTCGCCGGTCACGTCGAGGGTGATCGGGGTGCCGGACGGGGCCTGCTTGGTTGGATCGAACTCGGTCAGGTCCGGGCTGATCACCTCCCAGGTGACTCCCTCATCCCGGGTCCGGTGCACGTGCTGGGACCCGTAGTAGACGGTGCCCGGATCGTGGGGAGACAACTCCATCGGGGAGACCCGTTGGAAACGATAGATCATGGCCGTGCCGGGGTTGCCGTAGAGCGACTGCGCGCCGACCCAGTACTGCTTTTCCTGCCCGGTGCGCAAGCTCATCCGGCTGTACTGGCCTTTGCAGCTGCCGTAGACGGTGTCGGGGTTGGTGGCGTGTGGAATGATCGGGCCGGTTTCGCAACCGGGGCCCTGGCGCCAGAGCTGGATCGGGTCATCGGGGCTGCAGGACGCCGGTGGCAGGCTCGGCAGGATCAGGGTGCTGTTGTCCTGCTGGGCACCGTAGACCCGATAGGGGTACTGGTTGTCCACCGCCACCTGGTAGATCTCGGCGGTGGGCTGGTTGTACTGGGTCGACCAGGTCTCCCCGTAGTTCAGCGTGATATTGGCCCCGCCGTCGTTGGCCTGGATCCAGATGGCCGGGTCCCGCGGGTGGATCCACAGGTCGTGGTTGTCGCCGTGGGGCGTCCGGAAGGAGCGGAAGGTGAGTCCGGCGTCGGTGGACTGATAGAACCCCTCTGCCCCGGCAAAGAGGCGGTCGGCGTTGCTGGGGTCGGCATCGAGGTTGGTGTAGTAGAACGGCCGGTTGAGCAGCCCCGATTGGTTGCTGACGAACTTCCAGCTGTCACCGCGGTCGTCCGATCGGTACAGGCCTGGATTCGGCAGCGCCTCGATCAGCGCGTACACCCGGTTCGGTGCGGCGGCCGAGACGGCCAGGTCCGGCTTGCCGATCAAGCCAGCAGGCAGGCCCGTGGTCATCTTGGCCCAGGTCTGTCCACCATCTCGACTCCGGTAGAGCCCGCCCTCGTTTGCCCCGCTGATGATCGTCCACGGCTTCCGCTCGGCCCGCCACGCCGCCGCATACACGGTGTTCGGGTCGCCCGGATGGAACTCCAGATCCACCACGCCGGTGCTGTCGGAGATGAACAGGGTCTTGGACCAGGTCCGTCCGCCGTCCTGGGTCCGATACACTCCCCGGTCCCGATTCGGGGCAAACGGGTTCCCCACCGCAGCGGCCAGGACAATCTCCGGATTGGTCGGGTGGATGATCACCGCGCCGAGCTGGCCGGTCTGGCGCAGCCCCATGGACTGCCAGGAGGCCCCGGCGTTGGTGGATTTCCAGATGCCCCGACCGATCGAGACGTTGCTCCGGAGCCCCTCGGAGCCGGTGCCCACCCAGACAACACGAGGGTCTGAATCGGATACGTCGATGGAGCCGATCGAGCTGACATCGAGGAATCCGTCGGTGATGTTGCTCCAATGCCCGCCCGCGTCGGTCGTCTTCCAGACGCCCCCGCCGGTGGAGCCGAAGTAGAAGGTGTGCGGCTCCTGGATCACGCCCGTCACCGCCGTGACCCGACCACCACGAGCCGGGCCGATCATCCGGTACCGGAGGCTGGCAAAGAGCGCCGTGTCCACCGGTCCCATGGCGGGTGCTCGATTGGCCTGGGATTGGGCAGCAGAGCTGGCGCCAAGAATCAGGACGGCGCAGATGGCGAGCAGGCGAGGCTGCGGCATGGTGACGGTCCGGTTGGGAGGAAGGTTCTCCCAATTTACGTCCATCGATGCCTTCCTGTTGCGCGGTCGGCCATCTTGCCGCCGCGCCAATGATCATTCGTTCATTTCTTCCACAGCACGACCCACCAGGGGTGCGTATGGCTCTCGGCGTGCGCCGGGGCAGTGGCCCAGACCCCGCCATAGGGCGAGTTGACGGGAGGGGTAACGGTCACTGCATAGTGTCCGGCGGGCAGTGTGGGCAGCACGAACCGGCCATCGGCGCCGGTGATCACCGTGGCCACGGGGGCTTTTTCGAGCTCGGCGTAGGCGGATACGGTGACGCCGGCGATTCGCGGTGCGGTTGCCAGGCTGTCATTGCCGGCGCCCGGCGGCGAGGGCCCCACGACAATGCCCCGGAAATACCCCGGCGCCGCAGTGCCGGTTGGCGGTGGGGGAGGCGGGGTACCGATGCTGTCGGTGCCGGCATACTGGGTCAGGCCGTCGAGGGGAGACGAGATCGGACCGGAGCCATCGCTGCAGGCTGCCACCAGCATGCCCAGGAGCAGCAGGTGATTCCTGAACGAGCGGGTTTGCTGGAACATCGGTTCCTTACGGCTTCTGGGCCACATACCCATGGTGACGCCCGATGGACAGGGGCTGACACGCCCAGTGTCCCGGAGAATTGTGGCATCCTGCCTCCGTCCCGCCGAGCCGAGGCTCGGGGTCCGTTGCCATGCGCTGGTCGTCTCTGCTTTGGATGAGCGAGGGGCGTTCGGGGTCGCAACGCGGACCCAAGGCGCAAGCGTGTGAGGTATATATTGTGGTCCTTGGCAACCGCCTGTACCCCCGGAGAACTAACCCATGCGCCTCCCGTCCTTGGCCGCCCTTCTGCTCATCGCCGCCGCCTGTGCCCCGACCGGCGGCACTCCCATCCCCGCCCTGGACGGTGACCGGTTGCTCAAAGATGTCGGAATGCTCGCCTCCGACTCGTTCCTCGGCCGGGCGCCCGGCAGCCTGGGGGAGGAGCGCACCGTCGAGTTCCTCGAACACGAGTTCCGAGCGATCGGCCTCCAGCCCGGGAATCCCGACGGCAGCTACATCCAGAACGTGCCCCTGGTCGGCATTACCGCTGACCCGAGCATGGTCCTGACCGTGGCCGGCGGTGGCAGCCCGCTGCCGCTGGTCTATCGGGAGGGATTCGTGGCCTGGACCCGTCACGTGGCGGACTCGGTTCGGCTGGCCAATTCCGAGTTGGTGTTCATCGGCTATGGGGCGCAGGCGCCCGAGTACAACTGGGATGACATCAAGGGTGCCGATCTCAAGGGCAAGACCCTCGTAGTTCTGGTCAACGACCCCCCGCTGGCCGACACCACCCAGTTCGGCGGCCGGGCCATGACCTACTATGGGCGGTGGACCTACAAATTCGAGCAGGCCGCCGAGCTTGGCGCGGCCGGGATGCTGATCGTCCACGAGGAGGGACCGGCCGGGTATCCGTGGGCGGTGGTGCAGGGAATGGGCGGCGAGAAGTTTGACCTGGTGACGCCGGACCGGAACCTGGGCCGTGCCTCGGTGGAGGGTTGGATCCACTTGGACGTGGCACGGCAGCTCTTTACCAGCGCCGGCCAGGATTTTGACTCCCTCAAGGCTCGGGCGCAGACCCGTGAGTTTGCCCCGGTTCCGCTCGGCCTGACCGCATCGATCGGGATTCGCAATACCCTGCGCACCCTCGACTCGCGAAATGTGGTGGCGAAGGTGGAGGGCAGTGATCCGGTGCTCAAGGACGAATACATCGTCTACACCGCACACTGGGATCACTTCGGGGTGGGAATCCCGGTCGATGGCGACTCGATCTACAACGGGGCGCTGGACAACGCGACTGGGACCGCCGGCCTGATGGAACTGGCCCGGTCATTCCAGGCACTCGAGACCAAGCCGAAGCGCAGCGTGCTCTTCCTGGCGGTGACGGCCGAGGAGCAGGGCCTGCTCGGCTCCGAGTACTATGCCCGCACCCCGCTCTACCCGCTCAACAAGACGCTGGCCAATATCAACATGGACGGCCTGAACATGAATGGCCGCTCCTCCGACATTGTGGTGATCGGCCTCGGCGCCTCGGACCTGGACAACTATCTGCGAGACGCGGCGGCAGGGCAGTCACGCACCCTGCTGCCCGATCCCGAATCGGCCAAGGGATACTACTATCGCTCCGACCACTTCAACTTTGCCAAGGTCGGGGTGCCGGCGCTGTACACCGATGTAGGTGTGACATTCGACGGCCAGCCCGCGGATTACGCCGAGCGGAAGCGTTCCGAGTACACCACCCAGCGCTACCACAAGCCGAGCGACCAGATGCAGGCCGAGTGGACCACCGAGGGGGCATTGCAGGATCTGGGGCTGTTCTTCACGGTCGGATACCGCGTGGCGCAGGCGGCCACCTATCCGCAGTGGGCGCCGGGAAATGAGTTCCGGGCGCGGCGGGAGGCGAGCCTGGCCGGAAGGTAAGACGTGAGAGGTAAGTAGAAGGGGCTCCAAGTGGAGTCCCCTTCCTTGCCTTCATTCCCGTTCCTCCCACCTTTCCTTATCCCCATACCCCATCCCCCATCCGCCATTCCCTGTTCCCTATTCCCTATTCCCTATTACTTCTAGTACACCCCCAGATCCCGTCCCGACACCACCCGCCCGGCGAACGTGGCGCGGATCTCCGCCAGCAGGTCGGCCTCGGTCGCTCCCATGAGCATCTGGTGGTAGAGGAGCAGCAGGCCGGGTCGGGCTGCGGTGGCCAGCCGGCCCAGATCGGCAGCGCCGGTATGCGCCTGGCCGTGATAGGCCTGCCACTCCGGGGTACGCCGTGCGAACCCGGCATCCGAGTAGACCTCGTGCACCAGGACATCGCAACCGTTGCAGGCGGCGATCAGCGCCTCGCTGTAGCGGGTGTCGCCGGAAACCACGATGACCCGGTCGGCGGTCTCGAAGCGATAGCCCCAGGCTTCCGCCCAGTCGGCGTGCGGCACCGGGATCGCCGTCACGGTCACCAGCGAATCACGGTACACCTCACCAGGCTGGACCCGGTGGACCTCACTGCGCCATCCGCTGGGATTCTGCGGCTGAAGCCCGTCAATCCGGTTCCGGATGTCGGCATCGTAGGCCATGGTCAGGTGCGACATCATCGCGTCCGCGCCGGTCGGGCCGTACACCTCGAGCGGCTCGGTCCGCTCCAGCACCCAGGGTGTCAGCAGCAGATCGGCCATCCCGATGGTGTGATCGCTATGGAGGTGGGTCAGGAAGACCCGGCGGAGCTTGGGAACCGGAATGCCAGCCGCCGCGGCGCGCCGGACGATGCCGACTCCGGCGTCGACCAGATAGGGCTCCCCATTCACCACGATGGCAACCGCCGGACCAAATCGGGCGGTGTCGGGATTCGGGTTCCCCGTGCCGAGCAGGACCACGTGGGTCCCGCGGGAGAGGTCCGGCGCGGTCACTGCCGGGTCGGACTCCCGTGCCTGTGGCGCGCGCGCCTCCATGGCACAGCCCGTCAGGGCAAAGGCCAGGATGACGAACCTCACTTGGGCGCCGCCACCGGCTTGAGCACGTACACCAGCCAATCCCCGCGCTTCTTCTCGGCCTTCCGATCCACGAAGTCCAGGTCGTCCACCGGCATTCCGACCACTACCTCCACCGTGCTGCCCTTGGGCAGGCGGGACTTGACCCGACTGGCCGTGCCCAGGCGGTAGTCGCTGTGGAAGGCGCCATTCATGTGGACCACCAGCGTGCCAGGCGTCCAGGCGGCCGCGATCGACTCCGCCATCGTCTCGTCCTTGACACACTGCGCCTGATAGATCCGCAGCAGGGTCTGCCGGGCGGCGGCCGGGTCCTCAGGGCCGCCACCGTGGTTGGTCGGCATCCCCTCCATGGTGGCCAGGAAGCGCTCGGCGTAGTCGTCGTTCTCGGGGCAGCTCAATTGGGCGGCCGCGTGGGGCCGGCGGTCGGCGGGCAGGGTGTCCAGATATCCCAGCCCCGCGCGGGAAACGGCCGACGCCATCGGCCGGGGCACATTGGCGGCGATCACCCGCCAGCCGCGGGCCTTGGCGAGCTCCACCAGCCCGCGATAGTCGGTGGCGTAGCGCGGCCAGGGCCGACTACCAGCCAGGAACACATCTTCCCCGATCTGGCCGGCCAGGTACTGGCTCAGCAGCGGTTGGACATCGCGCTCGAACATCTCCAGCGAGAGGACGATGTTGTCCCGCCGCCGTCCGATCGCCTCGAGCAGGGCCAGCTGCATCCGGTGGGTGGCGGGATCATCGTGCTGCTCGCCAAAGAACACCACGTCGGCCCGCGCCAGCTCGGCGGCCATCGTCTCGAAATCCTCGACCCGCTGCTTCTTGGTCAGGATGACGCGGTGGGGGACGTAGGACGGCGCCGGGGCCTGGGCACTGGCCGCGACGGGAAGGAGCACAATCACGGCGCCGAGACCTGCACCAATCCGGGACAGCAAGTTCATTCCAACTCCGAAGTATGAGGGCGGGTGCGTCCCGCCGGGTTTCCCAGGTGGCGACCCTGGAGGATCATCCGGGCGGACTCCGCCGAGGCTCCGCCCGATCGGGTCAGGCGCTCGAGTGTGGCGTCATCCTGCTGGCCGAGCTGGGCGATCAGCATCATCTGGGCGGCTTGGGCGGCCGAGACCGCCTGGTTTTTCAAGCGCTGGCGGGCGGCACGCACTCCGATCAGACCGGCCACCGTCAGGGAGATCCCGCTCAACGCCAGGCTCAGCCCGAGCATTCCGCTCTCCCCCTGTTGGGCGGC
>JAWXBA010000178.1:0-14949 GCA_034439775.1 Gemmatimonadota bacterium
CCCGCCCCCGTCCCAGTGCTCATCCAGGCTCCGGATCGCCTCGGCGGTTTCCTGCGGCAGCCCGAGCATCAGCGCGATATCGGCGCCACGCTCGCAGCGGATCGCAATCAACTCCTTGCCCACCGTATCCGGCTTCGAGGCAATCACCGCCCCCCGGGCGACGCGGCGCGCCATGGAGCGGCCCGCCGACGCATGACGCACCGTGTACTGCACCGCCTCACCGGTCTTGCGCCAGTCGATCCGCTTGTGATCCTGCTTGAGGGTCCGGTCATCGGCCTGGAAGACGGCACAGAGCCGGGCCGCATTGCTGGAGCATCCGGCATCCTTAAGGAGCAGTGCATAGAACAGTGCCGAGCGTTCCTGGGCCGGGAGCTCCAGCAGTTCGGCAAGCCTCATCCCGATCAGGGCGGTCCGCGCCGAGTGGCCCAGGACCTGTCCCTCGGTCAGGTCCAGCGCGTACGAAAGCGCCGACACGATTTCGGAAAATCGCAGTTCCCCCGAGGTATGCGGAACAGCCGTCATCGACCACCGGTCCATGCTGCCCAGTCCACCCGCCCCGCTGACCTCACCGACCTCACTGTCCCTCACCGACCCACTCCAACCCCGTACTTCCGCAGGATCTCCCGCACCCGATCCAGCGGAATCGCTTCGACCGTCCCGAAGCGACTCGACACCCTCGTGGCCATGAACAGGGAGTTGTAGATCGCCTCCTCGGTGGCCTCGACGACCGCCTGGAACACCGGCGAGAGGGCGTCATTGCCCAGCTCGGTACCCGTAGCGGCACCGCCTGGCGCCCGGCGCATCCCCGCCGCGGTGCTGAAGGCCACGACATAGTCCCCGGATCCGTTGGAGGCCGAGCTCCCGGTACGCCCCAGTCCGAGCATCGCCCGCGAGGCGACCCGTGCCAGGTTGCGGTGGCCGATCGGGGCATCGGTGGCCACCACGATGATGATTGACCCATCGCCGCGCTCACCCTCCAGGTTGGCCCGGAACGCATACCGGCCAAGTTCCTGCCCCACCGGTGCCCCCATCACCTGGAGCACTCCCCCGAAGTTGCTCTGCACCAGCACGCCCACCGTAAATCCGCCCAGCGAAGCCGGAAGGACCCGCGACGAAGTCCCGATTCCACCCTTCCAGCCGAACGCCGCCGTTCCCGTCCCGGCACCGACGCTCCCCTCCGCCACCGGCCCCGCGGCGGCGCTCGCCAGCGCCTGCTCGACGGCGGCGGCATCCAGCGGCCGGGAACGAATGGCGTTGAGTCCGCCATCGTTCGTTTCGGCCACCAAGGGGTTGAGCGATCGGACCCGCTCCATGCCGGGCTGTGCCAGCATCCAGGCTACCAAGGCATCGGCGGCCCGCCAGACACACAGGGTGCACGTCAGCAGCACCGGACTCTCGAGCTCGCCCAGCTCATTGACCTGGGTGGAGCCCAGCAGCTTGCCGAACCCGTTCCCGACGTGCACCGCGGCCGGCACCCGGTCCAGATAGGCATTGCCCGGATGGGGGAGAATGGCGGTGATGCCGGTGCGGACCGAATCGCCCACCACCAGCGTGGTCTGGCCGACCAGCACTCCGGTCACGTCGGTGATGGCGTTCAACGGCCCCGGCTCAAAGATTCCGGGAGTCACTCCCAGCGCCCGGGCGCGCAGTTGTGCGGAACCGGGGGTGGCACCGGCCAGGCCCATGGCCAGGGCGCCAAACAGGATCATCTTGGGATTTGGCATGCTCCGAATATAGGAGTCCATGGACCGCCTGCCTTGCGACAGCGGCCCCAGTTGTCGAATCTTCATCGATGGCCGACGACACCTCGACCCCGGCGGACGGCGCGCCCCCCCGACGTTTCCGTGCCTGCGTGGTCCTGGGCACCCGCCCGGAGGCCATCAAGCTGGCCCCGGTGATCCGCGAGCTGCAGCGGCACCCCGACCGGTTCGAGACCCTGGTCCTGACGACCTCCCAACATCGGCAGATGCTGTCGCAGGCCCTGGATGCCTTCCAGATCACCCCCAGCCATGACCTGGGGCTGACCCACGCCAACCAGACCCTGGCCGAGTTCACTGCCAGGGCGGTCATTGCCCTGACCGAGAGCTTCGCGTCCCTTCGCCCCGATGTCGTCATCGTGCAGGGCGACACCTCCACCGTGGTCTCGGCCGTCCTCGCCGCGTTCTACCAGGGGATTCCGGTGGCACACGTGGAGGCGGGGCTCCGTTCCGGCGACATGCGACGCCCCTTCCCCGAGGAGGCCAACCGCCGGATAGCCAGCGTGGCCACCGACCAGCATTTCTGCCCGACCGAGGCGTCCCGCCAGAACCTCCTCCACGAGGGTGTCTCGAGCCAGGACATCTATGTCACTGGCAATACCATTGTCGATGCCCTGCAATCAATCTCGAGACCGGAGACCTTCGAGGAACCGGGACTCGACCAGGTCCCGTGGCTCACCAGGCGGATCCTGCTGGCCACGGTGCACCGCCGGGAGAACCTTGGCGCGGAACTCCGCGACATCTGCGCCGCCCTCCGGGAGATCGTCCGCGCGCGGCCGGACACCCACATCGTCATCCCTGTGCACCTCAACCCCAAGGTGCGCGAGGTGGTCTTTGCCGAGCTGGGCGACCACCCCGACGTCTCCCTGCTGAACCCGCTCTCCTATCCCGATCTGCTCGAGGTGATGCGCCGCTCGGTGATGGTGCTGACCGATTCCGGCGGCATCCAGGAGGAAGCGCCGGCACTCCGGAAGCCGGTCCTCATCCTGCGGACCGTCACCGAGCGCCCGGAGGTGGTGCTGGCCGGATTTGGCCGCCTGGTGGGCACCGAACCGCAGACCGTGGTGGCCCACGCCCTTGAGCTCCTGGACAACCCCGCGGCGGTCCACGCGATGACCGCCGGCGCCAATCCCTTCGGCGACGGGCATGCCGCCGAGCGTATCGTCGAGATCCTGTGGCAACGGTTGAGCACCGGGCGGCAGTTCGCCACCCCCGAGTCAAGGCCTCCCATTCCGCTGCCAGTCGTCGAGGCGGCCCCATGAGGCGCATCCCCCTGCTCTGCCTCATCGTGGGCCTGCTGCCCACCAGCGGTGCCGGCCAGGCGACCCCGCCCCCGCGAGGGGGATTGGTGGAGGCCAGCGGGTTTTCCCACCGGGTTTCCAATGACTTTGGCCACTGGTCCGGGGGCCGGCTGCGGGCGGTGCTGCCAGCCGGACGGGGCAACGTGTTCTACCTCGAGGGCACCGCGCAGCGTGCCTTCGGAGACGAGGGGGCGTACGCGGCGGTGGCACACCAGCACAGCTTCGGCGACAGCTGGATCAGTTATGTCGGTGTGGGCGGCGGCACCGGGAAGTTCTACTTTCCCGAGTTGCGCCTGGACGCCACACTCACCCGGAAGCTGCTGGCCAGTCACCGACTGCTCGCCACCATCGGCGGCACCTGGGTCCGCTCCAAGGATGTCTATCGCGATCGTGCCGTGCAGGCGTCCCTGACCGGCTACCTGAGCGCGGTCGTCGTGGTCGAAGCGGGAGGCCGCGTCAATTGGAGCACGCCTGGCGACGTGGCCTCCCAGCGCGCATTCCTGGCGCTGACCCTCGGTCGGGCTGGAAGCCACTATGTCGTCCTGCGCGGGGCAGGAGGCTCGGAGGGCTACCAGCTCACGGGGAGCGGGGCCACCGCGCAGAAGTTCAACAGCGCCGAAGCGTCCATCGCCTGGCGGCAATGGCTGGGAGCGCGGCTGGGATTCGTGCTGGGTGGTGAGTGGTACGACAGCCCCTTCTATACCCGTACCGGAGTCCAGCTTGGCCTCTTTGCCAGCTGGTAGAGAGCGGGGCGCAACTCCCCTCCCCGACCGGGCCTCCCGACTCGCCGACCTCCGGGCACGCGGGGTGCGCGGCGGCATCATCCCGCCCCATCGTGCCATGGTCGGGATGGCGATTCCCCGCACCACCATCCTCATCGCCACGGTGCTCGGCCTGGGAGGCGCCGTGGCGGTGGTGGCGGCCCTCAACCCACTGGCAGAGCTGTGGGCGCGCGCCTTTGAAGCACTGGCCGGTCCGTTGGGAATACCCGGTGGGGTCGCCATGCAGGGCACCAGCGTCCTCGGGCTTCACACCCTGCAGACCCCGTTCTACCTCCTCCAGGCGGCGCCTCCGTCAGCCCTGATGCTTCGGAATGTTGCCATCGTGGCCGGACTCCTCCTGCTGGCCACGATCGTGGTCCCGCAGCGCTTCGTGCCGCTGCGGTATTTCCTCCGCTTCCTGATCCTCCTCCAGGGCATCAGCCTCGGATATTTTGCGCTGGCGCCGGCCGGCGGCTTCCCCTACACCCTGCCCAGCTATGTGGCAGGACTGGTTGGCATGGGGCAGGTGGTGCTGGTGCTCCTGCCGGTGATCCTGGCCATCACCTATTACCTGTTTGACATCAGCTGGGCGCGCAAGCTGCTGCTCAGCATCCTCCTGCTCGGCCACCTGGCGGTCATGATCCCGCTCCAGGCCACCGTGCATGCGTGGCTCATTGCCAGGGGGTCGTTGCTCTTCCTGCCGCCCTTGTTCCTGGTGTTCGGGATCCTGGTGCACGTGCTGGTCTTCGTGGCGTTCTACGGTTGGGGCATGAGCTGGCCTTCCGCCCGGAGGCGGGCATGATCGGCGCCATCCTGGTGACGGTACTGGCCGCGATCGTGGCGGTGATCCTGATCTACACCATCAGGCACTACACCTTCACCATCAACCGCCTGGTCGGTCAGCATCGGCAACCCTACGTGGACATCGGGGTGGCCGACTGGCCCGAAGTCGTGGTGCTGGTTCCCGCCCACAATGAGGCCAAGGTCATCGGGGGCATGCTCGACGCCCTCCTGGAACAGGACTACCCACCGGACCGCCTGACGATCGTGCCGATCAACGATCGTTCCACCGACGCCACCGCCGCCATCGTGGATCGGTACGCCGCTGCACATCCCGGTCGGATCGCCCCGTTTCATCGCACCGACGGTGTCGGCGGCAAGGCCGCGGCGCTTCGCGATGCGGCGGCCAACTTCGGGGGTCAGGTGCACCTGGTCTTCGACGCCGACTACCTCCCGGGACAGAGCCTGGTCAAGCAGCTGGTGGCCCCATTCTTCGACCCCGAGGTTGGCGCGGTCATGGGACGGGTCGTCCCCCACAACGTCAGCCGGTCGCTGCTGACCAGGCTGCTCGACCTGGAGCGGGCGGGCGGGTATCAGGTGGACCAGCAGGCCAGAATGAACCTCCGGCTGGTACCCCAATACGGCGGTACCGTGGGCGGGGTGCGGCGCGCCGCCGTCGAGGCGGTGGGTGGCTGGAGCGCCGATACGCTGGCCGAGGATACCGACATGACCTACCGGCTGGTCCTGGCCGGTTGGGAGATCGTGTACCAGAACCGCTCGGAGTGCTACGAGGAGGTTCCCGAGAACTGGCCCACCCGGATCCGCCAGATCATGCGGTGGACTCAGGGCCACAATCAGTCGCTCTGGCGCTACTGGTGGCCACTGCTCAAGCGACCGGGGCACCTCCGACCAGGCCTGGTGCTCGATGGCCTGCTCCTGCTCGGCGTGTTCGCGGTTGGCCCGCTGCTCCTGGTGGGGTGGGGGGTGGCGATCGCACTCTTCTTCATGGGGGTCATCCCGCTGCACGGCTTCGTGGCGCTCCTGGGCATCACCGCCTACGGCACCCTGGGGAACTTCGCAGCCTTCTTCGAGGTGGCCACCGCAGCCCGCCTCGATGGAACGCTGGGCCGGATCAGGATCCTTCCTTTCCTGGCCTTTGGCTTCCTGGTCAGCCTCGTCTCGGTCTCCCGCGCCACCCTGGCCCAGATCTTTCTGCCGCGCCCGCGGCAACCGCGCCAATGGGACAAGACCGAACGCTATCGCGGCGACAATGGCGCTGCCCCGAAGGTGCACCAGTGAGCCAGACCACCACCTTCCTCCTCGTCCTGCTGGGCACCGTCGCCTGGTTTCTCCTGCCGCTGCTCCCCGCGATCCGGGAGTTGCTCTGGCCCACCGACATTGCGCCGCTCCGGGTAGCAGACCGCGATGCCGCCAATGTGGCACTCTTTGCCCAGGGGTTTCGCACCTACCTCCACCGCCAGTTGGAGTTCCTGCCGACCGATACGCCAGAGGAGAGCGTCGGCGTCCTTCCCGACCGCACACCGTATGTCCGCGGGCGCCGGCTGCCCGACTCCCTGCTGGACGAGGCCCGGCTGGAGGGCGGCCTCGATCGGCTGGTGGTGCTGACCGGACCAGCCACCCTGGCTGGAGGCGAAACCTTTCTGCGGGAGTTGTACGCTTCGCGGGGGTTTGCCGGCGGACCGCGAGGCGTCTACCGGGCTGTGCTCGGCGATGCGGGCATCACCCTCGGCCCGGGCACCCTCGTGCTCCGATGGGTGCATGCGCGCAGTGACCTGCTCGTTGGCAATGGTTCCCTGCTCTCGGGCCGGGCCAGCGCCGACCAGGCGATTCGCCTCGGTGGCGAGGTCGGCTTCGATCGCCTCGGCGCCCGCACCATCATCGTCGCCGGGGGAGCTTCGCTCCCGGACCTGCCAGCTCCCGTCCCCGAGCCGTTCATCGTGCCAGAAACGGGATCCCGGGTCGTCGGGGACCACCTCCGGGTCGAGGGAGACTTGCATGTCCCCAGGAATGCCGTGCTGACCGGCAATCTCGTGGTGACTGGAAAGGTGGCGATGGGACCGGGGGCCCATCTCGTCGGCAGCCTCAAGGCCCACCAGGAGATTGAACTGGGAGACGGCGCCAGGATCGATGGCGCTGTGGTCAGCCGGACCACAGTCACTTCGGCGTTTCGAGTCGCCATGGGAGGTCCAGTCGTGGCCGAGCAGGAGATCCGTCTGGGGCCTGGCAACACCGTCGGGCTGCAACATCGACCCACCTCGCTCGCGGCGCGGCGGATCGAGCTCGGAATCGGCACCACGATCCACGGATTGATCACCGCCTCAGAGGGGGGAGTCACCACAAAACTTCCGGAGTGAGGCATAAATACAACACCACTGTCGCGAGACCTCATCGGCTGTGGCATTTTAACAGCATCTCCGCGACTTGGGCTGACACCACCAGACCCAGCCCACCTAGACCACACCGCATTATTCCTGTTCGACACCACCGGCAAGCCCATAGGGCCAACCCATTTTCGGCCCGCAACTGGAAAAGCACCCGCCACCACCGCCCGCCGCGACAAATGGGCACAGCGTCGCATTTTTTGACAGTGACCGATTACGAGACGGCACGGTGATTGCCATCTACATAGATTGGAATATTGGGCTTCTCCTGACGGGTGACCGACCATGGCTGCGCTGGACTGCCGGACCACGATGCTATCGATCCTGCTCCTCGGCACCGCACTTCCTGCGGCGGCGCAGGTTCCGATCTATCCCGGAGACCCGCGCTGGAATCCCGATCCGATCAACTACGGCACCACCATCGCGACCACTCCGGCCAACCCCTACCTGGGCAACGCGTCGCTCGAGTTCAACCTCGCCGGGAGCCTGATCGACTGGGGATTCTACATGCGGGTGGCGGGTGCCCCTGAATCGAGCAGCTGGGGGCTCCTCTCCGCGGTCGAGACCCTCGGTTTTGCCTGGTATCGCGACCTGCTCCCGATCGACAACTCGGTGGCCGGCAATGATCCGTTCCACCTCCAGTCGCCGGTGCTTCGCCTCCTGGTGCGCGACATGGTCGGCTCCGAGATCGTCTATACCCACCTGGTCTGGGAGTACTGGTACAACCAGAACACTCGGACCCCGGGTGAAGAGTTTGCCTACAATCGCTGGTTCGAGGAGGACCTGACCGACCAGATCTTCTGGCGCCACCTCGCCGAGCCTTCAGACCAGGAGCTGTACACCAACGGCGGTTGCCTCGATGAGAAGTTCGCTGGCCGCGATAAACTGACCCTGGCCAGCATTTCAGGCTGGTCGGCGTGCTACAGCCCCACCGCGATGGTGTGGGGAGTCATGCTGGGCGTGGGCAGCAACTGGCCCGATGACTACCGGGGGTTCGTCGATCACGTGCAACTTGGATTTGCCGGGGATAACGCGCTGACCGTGAACGACAATTTCGAGCTGCCGCCAGAAACCACCGTCCCCGAACCGGCCACCCTGGTCCTGCTGGCCTCCGGACTCGTCGGATTGGCGGCAGCCAGCCGGCTGCGTCGGAAGCGAGAAGTGTGAAGGAAGAAGCGAGAAGTTGTCCGCCGGCTTCTCCCTTCTCGCTTCTCGCTTCCTACTGCTTCACCACCACTCCACCGACCATTACGAACCCCACCCGCTCCAGGACCGTCACATCCTGAGTGGGATCCCCCGGCACGGCAATCAGGTCGGCCAGCTTGCCCACCGCGAGTGTCCCGCGGTCGGTGACGCCAAGCAACTCCGCCGCATTGATCGTGGCCGTGCGAACCGCGTCGATCGGAGTCATGCCCCGCGCCACCAGGGCGGCAAACTCGCGGGCGTTCTGGCCGTGGGGAAAGACGCCGGCATCGGTACCAAACGCAATGCGTACCCCGGCGGCGATGGCCCGGCGGAGACTTTCCTTCGCGAGCGGGAGGACGTACTCGGCCTTGGCGCGAATCTGGGGCGGCAGGTTGTCCAGGTTGATGGCGTCTGCCAGGTAGGTCGTGGGCACCAGCCAGGTGCCGTGTTGCTTCATCAACGCAAAGGTCTCGTCATCGAGCATTGAGCCATGCTCGATCGAAGCCACCCCCGCACGGATGGCCGCCTTGATCCCCTCTGTCCCATGGGCATGTGCCGCCACCCGGACGCCGTGGCGCGCCGCTTCCTCCACGATGGCGCGCATCTCCTCCTCGGAAAACTGCTGGGCGCCGACCGGCCCCTCGAAGGAGAGCACCCCGGCGGTTGCGCAGATCTTGATCACCTTGGCGCCGTGCTTGATCTGGTAGCGCACCGCCTTGACCACCTCGTCGATGCCGTCGGCCACACCCGTCTCGGGAGTCCCCTCGAGGATTCTCGGCCGAAACCCGGTGATCTCGCAGTGGCCACCCGTGATCGACAGCGCATGCCCCGCCGGGATCACGCGGGGACCAATCACATACCCGGCCTCGATGGCCCGTTCCAACGCCACGTCACTGAACTGCTCCCCCGCGCCAAGCTCCCGCACGGTGGTAAACCCGGCCATGACCGTCACGGTGGCGTTGCGACCGCTCCGGAGCACAGCAACCCCCGGCAATTCCGTGACAGGGCGCACCTCCCACCCAGGCTCGAGATCGTAGCCCAGATGGGTGTGCATGTCGATCAGCCCGGGCAGGAGCGTCTGATCGCCCAGGTCGATGATGGCAGCGCCGGAGGGGACGGTACCCCCGACCTGTCGAATCCGGCCGTTCTCGACCACAACCACCGCATTCGGGATAAGGGTGCCGGTGGCCACATCCAGCATGCGGGCGGCGCGCACCACGGTGACCTGGGCAGTGGCGGGAGTGGTGGCCATGACCAGCAGGAAGGCACACCGCATTCGGTGGAACATGAAGACCCCAGGGACGGAAGGAGGAAGAATCGCCACCCAAGAATGCGGAAAGGGTGGAACGGGCACAAGACCAGTGCCCCTCCACCCCTCATCACTCTTACCTCTCACCTCTTACCTCTTACCTCTTACCTCTTACTTCTCACTTCTTACTTCTTACATCTTCGGCAGGATCACCGTGTCGATGACGTGGATCGTGCCATTGCTGGCCACGATGTCTGCCGTGGTCACGGTGGCGTCATTGATCATCACCTTGCCGTTGCGGACCATGATCTTGACGTCCTGCCCCTGCACCGTCCTGGCGCTGGAGAGCTTTACCACGTCCGCAGCCTTCACGTTGCCAGCCACGACATGGTAGGTCAGGATGGCGGCCAGCTTGGCCTTGTCCTTGAGCAGCGCTTCCACGGTCCCGGCCGGCAGCTTGGCGAACGCGGCGTCGGTCGGCGCAAAGACGGTGAATGGGCCAGTACCCTTGAGCACGCTCACCAGGTCGGCGGCCTGCAGCGCGGCGGCCAGGGTGTTGAAGGTGCCCGCGGCGACGGCGGTCTCCACGATGTCCATCTGGCGGGCAGTGGACTGGGCGGCCGCGGGAACGGCGACCAGGGCGGCGACGGTGGCGAGTCCAGCAATGATGCGAGTATTCATTTCAGCGACCTCGGGGTTGGTAGGTTGACAACTTCGGACGACATGTCCGTCTAACTATTGTCCAGACAACCTACACTCTTGTTCGGATCTTGTCAAGGTATCTCAGCTTGTATATCTTGACAGAACCTCGACACCGCCGGAGATTGCTGTCCATGTCCAACCCACCCAGGAACCTGAGTGTCCATCCCATGCGGGTCGTGAGCCGACGTACCGGCCTGACTCCTGATGTCATCCGGGTCTGGGAGCGCCGCTATCAGGTGGTCGCGCCGAGTCGCTCCGAGGGGGGACAGCGCCTGTATTCCGACATCGACATCGAGCGCCTCTCCCTGCTCCGCAAGGCCACGGACCTTGGACGAAACATTGGGCAGATTGCGGACCTCGACCTCGACCGCCTGGCGGAAATGGTCAGCCAGGACCTGGCCGCCCAGGCACCGGAAGTCTCCCTGGCCGCCGTAGACACGACCCCTTCCCCGGAGCCCTACCTCACGGCCGCTCTGGCAGCGGTCGAGGCGCTCGACGCCCAGCGACTCGACAGCACCCTGCGCCAGGCGCTGCTCTCGCTCCCGGCAATGCTCCTGATGGATCAGGTGGTGGCGCCGCTCCTGACAACCGTCGGGGCGCGCTGGCACCAGGGCGGCCTGCGTCCGTCCCACGAGCACCTGGCCGCGGTCTCCGCGCGTCGGATCCTCGGGGCGATCATCGCCGAGGCGGGCGTACCCCCCGACGCTCCGGGGATCCTCGTGACCACACCGGCGGGACAGGTTCATGAGATCGGGGCCCTCCTCGTGGCTGCCTCTGCCGCGGTGGAGGGATGGCGCGTCACCTATCTGGGCGCCGATCTCCCGGCGGAGGACATTGCCGCCACCGCCGCTCGGGTCGAACCGCGCCTGATTGCACTCAGTGTGGTCTATCCCCTTGGCGACCCGACGGTCCAAGACCACCTTCGGGAATTGCGGAGTGGCATCGACCCAGGGATTGATATCGTCCTTGGCGGCAGTGGGGCCGAATCGTATCGACAGACCGCCGAGCGCCTCGGGATCCGGCTCCTCGACAGCCTCGGCGAGCTGCGCCACCACCTGCGCCAGCTCCGCGGCGGCAACGGAGCCCGCTGACCCGCGTATGGTGGAGGGCTCGACGTCAGCCACCTGTGCCGGTCAGCGGAACGTCGCGATCGCCTCGAGCGGCTTCTTGGTAATGTCCGGCACCACCGCTCCCGGCGCCGGATAACCCACCACCAGCAACAGGAACGGCCGCTCGTTCGATGGCCGTTCCAGCACCTCGTTCAGGAACCCCATCGGGCTCGGCGTGTGGGTCAGCGTCGCCAGCCCGGCGTGGTGCAATGCTGCGATCAGGAACCCGGTCGCAATTCCCACCGATTCGGTCACATAGTAGTGAGTCACCTTGCCGCCGTCGGGTGCGACACCGTGCCGCTCCCCGAAGATCGCGATCAAGTACGGCGCCGTCTCCAGGTAGGGCTTGTCCTCATCGGTGCCCAGCGGCGCCAGGGCAGCCAGCCACTCGGGGGGAGCCCGATGGGCGTAGAACTCCCGCTCCTCCACCTCAGCGGCCTCCCGGATCTTCCGCTTCACCGCCGGATCACTCACCACCACGAAATGCCACGGCTGCAGGTTGGCCCCGCTGGGCGCCGACCCCGCCGCGAGGAGACAATCCTCGATCACCCCACGCGCCACCGGCCGGTCACTGAACAGCCGCACGGTCCGGCGCCGGGACAGTTCCTCGCGGAACGCCGCTGCCCGTTCCCGCATCTCGGCCTCGGGGTACTCGCGCCAGGTGGTCAGCGGCACCATCGGTCCGTGCGACATCATGATCCTCGGATGGGGGTGGACCAGAAAATAGCCAACCCCAATACGAAAAGGGGCCGACCGAAGTCGACCCCTCCCCTCTCACCTCTCCCTTCTCACTTCCGCTGCACCGTCACGCCCCCATTGGTCGTCACCACCCGAATCGGCGGCCCGCCCGAACCCAGGTCGGTGGTCAGGTGTCTGCTCATGCGCCCTTGCACCGTTACCGGAAAGTCGAAGCTGAGCCCCCCGTTGACCGTTCCCGTCTCGAGCCGCGCGTTGTAGCGCTCCGGGACCCGCAGCCGGACGCCACCGTTGGTGGTCTGGACATCGAGGCCGGTCCCCTGCCAGGAGCTCCCATCGAGCTCCACGGTCACCCCGCCATTGGTGGTGCGCCCGCGTACCGCGCCAGCCACGGCGGCGAGGGTCAGGCCGCCATTCGTCGTGGCCAGGTCCATGTCGCCCTCCACCCCCTCCACCGAGATGCCGCCGTTGGTGGAGCTCAGGCCCAGGTCGCTGGAACGCGGCACTTCAAGGACGAAGCTCACCGACCAGCCCTCGTTGTCCCGGGTCCGCGGGCCGGTCGCCCGGATCTCGCCATCGGTGCGGACCTCCACCGCCTCAAGGATTTCCCGGGCGTCGCCCTCACGCCGGGCATGGGCCTGGATTCGGGCCACCATGCGCACGTCGCGCCGGTTGGCACCGGTCACGGTGATGCCACCGTTGGGTCGGGCGTTGACGACCAGCTTGCCGCGGGCTGCGGGCAGGGTCATCTCCTTTTCCAGGCACAGCGTCACCCGGTTTCGGCCGTTCTGGCCTTCGCAGCGATCGAGCCAGTTGGAGCGCTCCTGGCTGTGGGATGGTGCAGCCGCAGCGACCGCGCAGGCCAGGCCAAAGACGGCAGGGAGGATGAGGCGGCGGGCGTACGGCATGATCACGGCTCCGGGGTGTGGGGCAGGTTCACCGAACACCCGGTTGGACACCCCGAAGCCCCGGAACGTTGGCGGCGAGTGGCAGGCCCAGGTGCCGGCGTGAGCTCGACCTCAAGGAGTTCCCGCCCGTCCGAATGCTGCATGTGCCTCTGTGGCAGCGGCTTGCAGCTTTGGTGCGGCCTCCATCGAGACGATGTATCGGGCCTTGGTGTTGCCCAGCGCCAGGGTGGCCGGTAGGCCCGAAAGCGACACCGAGGGATAGAATCGCTTCAGCATCACCAGCGCCGCGAGGTACGTCCCCTGGGCCGAGGGGTGAAACCTGTCGGGGCGGTAGAGTGGCAGCGACGCGTCGATCCGCCACGCCGCCTGCCACGCCTCGCCTGCCGGGATCAAGGCCCCGTTGGTGGCCACTGCCGCGGTATCATAGGAGGCCTGGACCCCGGCAAAGTCGAACGATCGATCGGCGGAGGGCCAGACCGCGTAATACGCGGGAATCGCCCCGACCGCACGGATCTCCGTCTCCAGCACCCTGGCCCAATGCACCAGGTGCTCGCGGCTCGCCTCGAGGGCCGACGGCCCCTGCTGCATCACCACGTACTTCCAGCCGCCCTTGCGGATCTCCCGGATCGCGTCGCCTTGGGTGACATGGTCTTCGAGGGCGAAGTTCGGAAAAGCCACCATGACCACGTACAGGTCTTCCACTCCGGTCGAATCGGCCAGCGACTCCAGCAAGGTTGGCAGGCTGTTCTCATAGGTCAGGCTGTTGCCGATCAGCAGCATCCGGTAAGTGCCAGTGGGTGTGTGGTCACCACCCGGATCGGTGACCGAAAGACAGGCAGTCGTCGATGCAAACAGGAGCAGGAGACCGCTGCAAAGGCGCGCGAGCCGCATGGGGAGCCTTGGGGTGCTGGGTGGTGGGGAATCGAGAAAGCGTCCCCCTTTCAATCCCGACGGCCGGTTTCCAAGGGTGGTTTCAGGGATGGACCGCGAGGTGCGCCCCCGGAGCCCAGGCAGCACAATCAGAGCAGCTGTACCGGATGGGTGGCGAGCAGGGTTGGGCCCAATGGGAGCCAGGTCTTGACGGGAACCGAGTGAATATGTAAATATCCGGATGAAAGGATGTTATGACCGCAGCTCCTGCTATTCTGAGCCAGCTCTCGGCGCTTACCGATCCGGTCAGGGCGCGGTTGCTGGCAATTCTGGACGGCCACGAGTTGACCGTCACCGAACTCGTTGCTATTACACAACTTCCACAGTCCACGGTGAGTCGTCACCTGCGGATTCTGGCCGATCTGGCTTGGGTCGAATCGCGGGCGGAGGGCACCAGCCGGTGGTATCGGCTCGACGATTCAGGGCTGGATCCCCACGCCCGGGCAATGTGGAACACCGTCCGGGATTCGCTGGCCGCATCACCAAATTCCCAGCAGGACGCCCGACGAACCGAACAGGCAATCCAGGCCCGCCGGACGCGATCCCGGGAATTCTTCTCCGCCACGGCCGCCCGATGGGATCGCCTGCGCGAGGAGCTGTACGGACCGCGGGCAGCGGCTCCGGCGCTGGCGGCTTTCGTGGATCCGGAGTGGACAGTCGGCGACCTGGGATGTGGCACCGGCGAGATGAGCGCAGCGCTGGCTCCCTTTGTCCGTCGGGTCATCGCGGTAGACGCCGAACCGGAGATGCTCGAGGCGGCGGCCCAGCGGCTCGACGACACCGGGCAGGTGGAGTTTCGCCACGGGGACCTCGAGGCGCTGCCGTTGGACGACGCCGTGCTCGATGCGGCGGTGTTGTCACTGGTACTGCACCATGTCGCCCAGCCGGTGCGGGTGCTGACCGAGGCCCGAAGAGTCCTCCGCCCCGGGGCACCGCTGGTCATTGTGGACATGGTGCCCCATGAGCGTGAGGAGTACCGCGACGAGATGGGACATCTCTGGCTGGGATTCTCGGAGCGCGACCTGCGACGGATGCTGGCCGAGGCCGGCAGCGATGCCGCAACCGTGCGGTACCACGCGCTTCCCCAGGACGGCCGTGCCAAGGGGCCGGGATTGTTCGTGGCGGTGGGGAGGTAGGTCAGCGGGTCAGCGGGTCAGCGGGTCAGCGGG
>JAWXBA010000179.1:0-3480 GCA_034439775.1 Gemmatimonadota bacterium
CGGATCCTGGATTGCCATTCGGTGTCATCGCGAGCAATAGGGGCCTCGCTGACCCGCCCCCTCCCCCCGTGCCCATCTGCCCGCCATCTTTCTCCCATGCGCATTGATTCGATCCAAGTCGGCCAGCCCCAAATTTACGCCGCTGCCGAGGACCGCGAGCCCTGGACCAGCGCCATCGCCAAATCCCCGGTTTCGGGCCGGATCTGGGCGGGGTCGCTGGGGCTGACCGGCGATGCCGTGGCCGATACCCACCACCATGGCGGCCCATTCCAGGCCATCTTGTTCTACAGCGCCGAGCACTATCCGGTTTGGCAGGCCGAATGGGATCGTTCGGACCTGGGCCCGGGATCGTTCGGGGAAAACCTGACAGTGGCCGGCGCGTCGGAGGATGCTGTCTGCATTGGCGACCGCCTTCAGATTGGGGAGGTGCGCCTGGCGGTCACCTCCCCCCGCACCCCCTGCAACACCCTGGCACTTCGGCTCGGCGTGCCGGACGTGATCAAGATGGTGCTCCAGAATCATCGCTGCGGCTGGTACGTGAAGGTGGTGCAGGAAGGATGGATCGAAGCCGGGTTGCCGGTGGAACTGCTGGAGCGACCCTACCCGGAATGGACGATACGACGGGCGGCCGAAGCCAAGCTGCACCGGCTTCGGGACCGGGAGGAGGCCGCATTGCTTGCCGAGTGCCCGGCGCTCCATCCGGAGTGGCGGGAGACACTCTTGAAGTGAGAAGAGACAAGTGGGAAGCGAGAAGTGCCTGTTGGCAGCTTACTGGTACGTCAGGACGCCCTGACCGCTGCCCGCACCAATTTCTCCCTGCTCCCTTCTCCCTTCTCGCTGACGCGGAGCCTAACTGGTAAACCTGAACAAGAGCACGTCCCCATCCTGCACCACGTACTCCTTGCCCTCGGCCCGGCTCAGACCGGCCTCGCGGGCACCCTTCCAGCCGTTGGACTTGACGAAATCATCGTAGGCCACCGTCTCGGCGCGGATGAAGCCCTTCTCGAAATCGGAGTGGATCACGCCGGCCGCCGCGGGGGCCTTGTCGCCCTTGTGGATGGTCCAGGCGCGGACCTCCTTCTCACCGGCGGTAAAATAGCTCTGCAGCCCGAGCAGATGATACGCCGCGTGTGCCAGCCGATCCAGCCCACTTTCGGTCAGGCCCAGTGCATCGAGGAAATCCTTGCGGTCCTCTGGCGGCAGCTCGGCCAATTCCATCTCGACCTTGGCGCTGAAGGTGACGACCTCGGCCACCTCTCCGTCATTGGCGAGGCTGGCTTGGAGCGCTGCGACAAACGTGTTGCCGCTGGCAATGTCGTCCTCGCGGACATTGGCGGCGTACAGCACCGGCTTGGCCGTCAGCAGGTTGAGCTGGCGATATGCCACCTCGGAGTCTTCATCGGGAATGACCAGCCGCGCTGGCTTGCCTTCGCCAAGCATCGCGATGAGCTGTTCCAGGATGGCGACTTCGGCCTTGGCGCCGGGGTCGTTGGCGCGGACCGACTTCTGGGCCCGGTCAATCCGCTTTTCGCAGGTGGCCAGGTCCGACAACCCCAGCTCGAGGTTGATGATCTCGCGGTCGCGGACGGGATCCACCTCGCCCATGACGTGCTGGATGTCGTCGTCTTCGAAGCAGCGGATGACATGGACGATGGCGTCGACGTCACGGATGGTGGCCAGAAATTGGTTGCCAAGGCCTTCTCCCTGACTGGCCCCCTTGACCAGGCCGGCAATGTCCACGAACTCCACCGTGGCCGGGAGCACCCTCTCGGGCTGGACAATCTCCGCCAGCGGGCCGAGCCGCGAATCAGGAACCTGCACCACGCCGGTGTTGGGCTCGATCGTGGCAAAAGGATAGTTGGCCACCAGCGCACCCGCCGAGGTGAGTGCGTTGAAGAGCGTGGACTTGCCGACGTTGGGAAGGCCGACGATACCGAGGCGAAGCATGAGTGCCAGGAGTGCGGGGAATAGGGAATAGGGAATGGGGAATGGGAAGTCAGGGGGGAGGGGGTAGGTGCGGAACGTGGAGTGCTCCACGATCGCACCAATTCCCTATTCCCCGTTCCCCATTCCCCGCAGTTACCCTACCTACCCAAACTGAGGAACCAAGGCGCCAGGACCAGCGACACCACGCTCATCAGCTTGATCAGGATGTTCATGGCGGGACCGGAGGTGTCCTTGAACGGGTCGCCCACGGTGTCGCCGACGACGGCGGCCTTGTGGGTGTCAGAGCCTTTGCCGCCGTGGGCGCCGCCCTCGATGTACTTCTTGGCGTTGTCCCAGGCGCCGCCGGCGTTGGCCATGAACAGCGCCATCATGACGCCGGTGACGGTCGCGCCAGCCAGCAGGCCGCCCAGCGTCTTGACGCCAAGCAGCGAACCGGTCAGCACCGGCACCAGGACCGCCGCGACACCCGGTATGATCATTTCGCGAAGCGCCGCCTTGGTGCTGATGTCCACGCAGCGGGCGCTGTCGGGCAGGACGCCTTCCTTGCCCTCGAGCAGGCCGGGAATCTCGCGGAACTGGCGGCGCACTTCCTCCACCATGCCTTGGGCGGCGCGACCGACCGCGGTCATCGTCTGGGCGCCGATGAAGAACGGCATGACGCCGCCGATGAAGAGGCCGATCACGACCATCGGGTCGAGGATGTTGAGGCCCGTGGTATTCAGGCCGACTGCCGAGGCGTAGGCGCTGAACAGCGCCAGCGCGGTCAGCGCCGCTGAGCCGATGGCAAAGCCCTTGCCGATGGCGGCGGTGGTGTTGCCGAGGGCATCGAGGCCGTCGGTAATGGCACGGACTTCCTTGCCGAGGTGGCTCATCTCGGCAATGCCGCCGGCGTTGTCGGCGATCGGGCCGTAGGCGTCCACGGACATCGTGACACCGACGGTGGCCAGCATCCCGACGGCGGCGATGGCGATGCCGTAGAGCCCGGCGGTGGTAAAGGCGACCCAGGTGGCGCCGCAGATGAAGAGCACCGGGGCAATACAGCTCTCCATCCCGACGGCCAAGCCGGCGATGATGTTGGTGGCGGGGCCGGTCTTGGATGCCTCGGCAATCCGCTTGACCGGACCCATCGCGGTGTAGTACTCGGTGATCAATCCGATACTGATGCCCGACACGGTGCCGGCCAGCAACGCCCAGAAGGGGCCCATGACGGGGAGCGGCGTGCCATCGGCGTGCACCATGCCCAGCGGCATTGCCTGGGTCAGGAACCACGCAAAGACCAGAAAGAGCCCGGCGGCAATGAACGTCACATAGCGCAGCGCGTTGGCCGGATCGCCCTTGGCCAGTGCCCGCATGGTGACGACACCGATCAGAGAGGCAACCAGGCCGGCGGTGATGTAGCCTAGCGGCAGCAGGACCGCGGTAAGCCGGTTGGCATCGGGAATGAGGATCGAGGTGGCGGCCAGCGCGATGGTGGCGATGACCGACCCAACGTACGACTCGAAGATGTCGGCGCCGAGGCCGGCGACGTCGCCG
>JAWXBA010000180.1:0-8571 GCA_034439775.1 Gemmatimonadota bacterium
GAGCTCGAAGAAGCCACCGCTCGGCTCCGCACCGAGCATGCGGCCACCCGGAAGCAGCTGGCGGAGGTACAGCGACGGCTGCATGTCTTCGAGGCGGACCACCTGATGGAGGAATTGGGGAAGCGGGTCGGGGAATCAGGCCTGGTGGCAACGGTCTTTGACGACCGCGCGGTAGACGAGATCCAGGCGCTGGCCCGCGAGCTGTCAGGTCGCGGCGGTCACGCCGTGTTTGCGACCCGGATCGGGGGCCGGGCAACGCTCATTATTGCGCACTCGCATTGGCCAACCGAGTTCGATGCCGGCAAGCTGCTCAAGGAGACCTTGGCCAAGTTCGGTGGCAGGGGTGGCGGACAGGAAAAGATGGCGCAGGGGGCGCTGACCGATCCGGCGAACGCCGAGGCGGCGATGCGCTGGGCGGCGGCATGTATCGTGGAGCGTTGTCGGGGAACCGGGAACCCGTAGGGGCGGCGTGTACTCCGCCCCGGGCGGGCCCCACGCCGGAGGTTCACGCGGAGACGCGGAAGGGCACAGCGAGACGCGGAGAGTTCAATCGTTGAGCCAGCCTCCGTTCGAGGGAAGGTCCCGAGGTTTTTGGGTGAACTTCATCCACCCCGAGCCCCCGCTCCGTCGGCCCATCCCAAGACCTTGCGGCAACCACGGGGCGGCGTACACGCCGCCCCTACGCCGCACCTCCGCGTGAGATCCTGCCCTGGGGCGACCACGGGGCGGCGTACACGCCGCCCCGCCGGCTGACCCCGATCAACCCGGCGGACGCACCGCCGCCGGCACCGGCGCCAGCATGTCCAGCGCGATCCGGCCCGGCAGGATCAGGACCCGACCCTCGGGCGGAACCTGCAGGTACAGGTCGCGACCCGACTCCGTCAGCGCCGGATACTCCCGGCCCACCGAATTGAGAATGCTGGTCATCACGAACTCCGGCACGGCTATCCCGTTGACCAGCACACGCTCGAGGCGGAACCGGGCCAATCCAGGCCCTGCAGGCCGAGTGCGCACTTCCGCCGCGAGGGTGGTGGTGGAGTCCACGAAGAGCAGTAATGTCCCGAATAACCCGCGCGATTCCTCCGGGAGATCCTTGAATCGGCCATGGATCATCAGGATGCCGCTGTCGGCACGCACCCGCCAAGCCAGGTCTTCGGGAAACGGCTCGACACCGAGCCGGGCCAGGAGGTAGGCGCCGAAATCCCCTGGGGCAATCTCCCCCGCCTTGGCCAGTCGGTCGACGAACACCGAGTCGACCACGGCCGAGGCGCGCAGGATCCCCTCAATGGACACGCTGTCTATGGGGGCCGAACCGCCGTTCCGGGATTGGGCCCCCGCCGATCCAGCCAGGCAGAGGACGGCGGCGGGCAACAGCAGAAATCGGCGCATGGGGCTCACGGTGGAGGCGAGGACTCTGGCAGCAGCGTGGACAGTCGTGGGGACGCTTCTGCCGGGGGAGTCCGCACAGCCCCGCGGTCCAGCCCCCAACCGGCAGATCCGCTAGAATGGGCTGGGGTTCCTGAGGAACTGGACGTTGCGGAGGGTGTACGACGCGCCGGCATCCTGGATACTCGAATCGTAGCTGATGTCCACGTCGGTGGGGTAACCGAGGGTGGCGTCATAGCGGACATCGATCCGGCTCACCCCCTGCGAGTGGCGCGCCGAGAGCACCCGGGCAAAGACTTCGTCAACGGTGGGCCAGTAGGAGAGCATCTCGGTGGGGTATGGCTCGGTCGCTCCTGGCGCCTGGGCCTGGACGACCCGGCCTCCAGTCACCACGACCCGGGTCCACTGGTTGACCTCGGTGGCACAGAAGCACGAGATCCTGATCTCGAACAGGTAGTCCGGAAACGGGCGTTTGGCCCAGAGCGAGCGGGCGGCCGCCCATTCGTTCGTGTCGCCGGGAGAGAATGGGCTGCCACACCCACCCAGCAGGAAGACCGCCAGGAGCGAGGTGCGCATCCCCACGGAGCCGGCTTACTGCAGCGTGAAGGTGTTGGAGTACTGACGCCCGTCGTTGACCAGGGTGCCCACGCCCGTGGCAAAGTTCAGGTTTTCGTACAACCCGAACCGGAGCCGGTAGGTACCGGCGATGGGCCGGTGCGAGATCCGGGGGGACCCGCCCTCGGCAATGAAATCGGTGATGGTGACACTCGAGGCGTACGTCCCCCCGGCTGCCACTGCCTTGCCCTCGGCGTCGTTGGCGGTGCACACCGGGTAGACCTCCTGCCAGGCACTCCCTACCTGCTTTTCCAGGAACCAGCGGGTGACACCGCCGGTGCAGCCCTGCAGTGCCGTGATCGCGCCGCTCTGGTCGGTGTAGACATAGTTGACCTGCACCGACTGGATCGTCCCCGACACCTGCAGGGTGTAGCTGGTGGCACTGGTGGCAAAGGCGGGATCGGGATCCGGGAGGGTGATTTCAGAAAGACAGCCGAGCGACAGGAATCCCGACGCGAGGGCGGCGAGGGTCTTGGATGCAACACGCATGGGGCGTCTCCGGTTCAGTCGGTCAGCAGGAAAGTATTCGATCTGGCCCGGCCATCAACCACCGGTCGGGTGCCATCGGCGGTGACTTCCAGCACCCCGAAGACGAGGCGGTAGGTTCCCGGTTGCACAGCGGTGGCCAGATGGACCACCCCATGGTAGTCGGCCCCGGGGGAGATGGTAATCTGGGCCCAGGCCACCAGCAGGCACGAACTGGTGGCGACCGCCTCCCACCGTTCTCCGCTGAGCCGCTCCAGGGTCCATTCCGGGGCGTCATAGGTGCACTGCACCGGGAGGAGCGAGATCCCGAACCGGTTCTCAAGGGTAATCCCGATCGAGGCCACCGGGCCGTTGGACCCCGACCCCTGCCGATAGCTGGCGGCGCTGGTCCGAAACCCGGCTTCCACCTCAAGGGCATCGCGGCTATTGGTCAGGTCGGAGGCCTGGCAGGCCGAAACGGCCAGCGCCAAGCCAGCACCCATGATCCTGATTCGATTCCCAAATCCTGCCAACATGGCACACTCCCAAGGAGATTTCCCCGACTTCTGGAAACTGGTGCACGAGCCGCGCCACTTGGGCAGCGCTGGCAAGCTCTTGCCAGACAACAACATGACGTTGTCTGTGACGACCCTGCAATGTCGCAGTTCGACACATTTCGCGTCGGAGCGACACGCTCTGCCTACAGGTACCCCCTATCAGACATCCTCAGGAGTTGGAGCGTGACCGTCACGAACATGCCGATATACGCGACCAGCGGGCCAGCGGCCACGAACCGCGCTCCCAACTCAGGATTGGGCATCGCCATGGCAAACCCGATCAACACCAGCCCAATCAGGTTCCATCCCAGGACCAGCAAGCCCAACACCAGCCAGGCCCGGCGCATGCCCCGGTCCAGTGCAACGATTCGGCTGGCCCGCTCCAGCTCCATCAGGCGCTGCCGCTCGGGGATCACCAGAATCAGCATTGGCGATGCCTCCACTTGGGATCGGGTGTTTCAGACCAGGGTACGGTGCGGTTACCGCCCTCCGCGAGGCTTCCAACCAAACCGCGCCATCACGACCCGGCCCCGGGAGTCAAACTCGACACCCTCCGCCTCCAGCAACGCCCGTTGCCTGGTGGGGGCCAGTGTCGGAATGGCCCCGGCATCCCTGACCACGACCTCGCCCCTGGAGTTGACCACCCGATGCCACGGCAGCCGCGTGCCGTCGGGGGTGGCGTGGAGCGCGTAACCAACCTGGCGGGCATGACCCGGCAGCCCGGCCAGCGTGGCGATCTGGCCATACGACGCCACTCGGCCGCGAGGAATGCGGCGGATGACGGCGTAGATGGCGGAGTAGGACAATGCCAGGGAATGGGGAATGGGGAATAGGGAATGGGGGGAGGGCTCAGGAAATCGCGATGAGTTGCCCCTGAATCTCGATCCATTCGGGGCCCCAATTCCCCATTCCCGATTCCCTATTCCCCGCCGTTCAATTCACCGGCCGCCGGAACCACTCCGGCCGCTGCAGCCCGCGCGGCACATCATCGGTCAGTCCCGCACCGAATCGACAGGCCGCCTGGCCGTCGCCCGCAACCGTGTTGCAGAAATCGGCCCGATCCTTCATCCAGGTCTCCAGCACCGACACCTGCTCCCCCACCGCCACGTAGCAGGCCACCCGGCTCGCCTCATGACCGATCCGGCCACAGAACTCCAGGCCGTCGGCGGGCCTGGCCGTGACGTCGATGAAGTTTTTAACCACACCGATGTAGCACCACGGCTGGTACTCCAGACGTCCCTTGTTGCACTCGGTGATGGCGTCGGCGGGATCCTGGACGGTGGCGCCGCTGACGTAGGTGCCGATCCCCTGGTAGCAGGTGGGGATCCAGAGCTCAGGCGCCTGGTTGCAGCCCTCGGCCACTCGCGCAAAGTCCAGCCCGACCGTTTCCACCATGATCCCCGCCTGCATGGCGTAGCAGGCGCGCTGGTACTTGTCACCCAGGGCGTTGCAGGGGTAGAGAAGGTCGCCGGGCCGACGAATGGCAAAGGTGTCGGAGGCCACTTGGGTATCGGCGGCCGGTTCATGGGCGTGCGTCGCCCCGCCGCCCCCGGCGGCGCTGTCCGCCGCGGCAAGTTCCTCCACCACGTGGGCGGCGTGCTCGCCGTGGGATTGCCCGCGGCCGGTCAGGATGAACTCCATGAAGGCGCCGCCGTAACAGCTGTCGCGGTCCCAGGCGCTCGGCAGGAGGTCGCATCCGCCGAGGGCCTTCGGCAGGTGGGCCTTGTTGAGCATCACCATGCCGTGACCGAGTCCGTGGACGCACTGAAATCGCAGGAACAGGACGTCGCGGGTGCTGGGCATGCTGTTGCAGAGCTCCGGTACCGACTCGGCGGTGGCGCCGGTGGCGGTCAGGTAGACCTGGATCACACCGTGATAGCATCCCGACTGGTACAACTCGGTGCACTGCTCGTAGGCATTGGCCAGGTCCTCGCCAGGGCGCCAGGCGTTGATCCCGATGATGTGCGAGTAGTCGTGGCCCACCCGGCGGACCTCGCCGTCCAGCTCGCCGATCCGGGCTAGCGTTCCGATGGCCACCCGGATCTTCCGCTCCTTGACCAGGCTGAGGAGTACCTCCTCGTAGCAACTGGTCTTGCTGGTGCCCCGAAGCAGGCGGCAGCGGGTGTAGGCCTTCTGGGCCAGTTCGAGGGAATCCCCCGCCGCCGCCGCCTGAGCAAAGGCCGGCGACAGGCCCGAGGTACCGAGACCGGGAACGATGGTGCCGTTAGCGCGCATGAAGATCGCGATCGCCACCGGAACCAGGACGAGGGCGCCAAGCACCCAGAGCAGTTTGCGGATCATGATGGAAGATACCTCAGTCGGAAAACCTCCAGATCCGGAGCCGACCATCGGCACCGGCATTGGCCAGCCATCGGCCATCGGGGCTGACCGCCACCCCGTACATCCCCTTGATCTCGACCTCCAGTCGCTCCACCAGATCGCCCTCCCGCACCGGAACGATCTGGACGACATGATCGCAGCTCACGGCAATCCGGTCGCCCTGGGGCATCCAGGCCAGCTGGAGGACCCCACCGGCCCGGAGCGGCACTTCGCACCGCGGTTGCCACCCGGCGGTGTCCCAGAGCCGAAGCTCGCCCTCCGCCCCGGTCGAGGCCAGCAGCCCCCGGTCCGGCGAGAGCGCCATGGAGGCCACGGCCACCCCATGCCCCTGCAGGGTGCCGAGCGGTGTGCCATCGTGCAGCCGGACCCGGTGGATCGTCCCGGTACCACCGACCAGAAGCTCATCGTCGTGGGGGGGAAACGCGAGACAGAACAGCCGACGATCGGCCACCTTGAAGCCGCCGAGCGGCTCCCCGGTGCCACTGTCCCAGTGGGCCACCTGCCCCGGCCGGGACAGCGTGGTCAGGAGGCGGCCGTCGGGAGACCACTGCGGCAAGCGCTGCCCTGCCAGGACAAAGTGCGCCCGTCCCCCATCGGAAGACCAGACCCGGGTGGTGCCATCGGTGGAACAGGTGGCGAAGCGCTGGCCATCGGGGGCAAAGACCACAGAGTTGACGCACTTCCGATGGCCAACCAGGGAGGCGATGGGCCGGAAGCCTGGCACCTCCCAGATCTTGACCAGGGCGTCCATGCCAACCGAGACCAGCCGGGTACCATCCGGACTGAAGGCCACCGCCTGGGCGTGCCGCCCGTGGGCATCGAGTACCAGCAGTTCCCGCACCATCTCTCGGATCCCCCTCCGTCTATCGAAAGAGCTTGGGCAGCTCCGTGGCCAGTGTCGTCGCGCCCATCGCCGTCATCGCCACCACCACGATCACCCCGGCCCAGAGCAGCCACCCGGGATGCCGGTATCCCCCCACCAGCTCAGGGCGCCTCGTCACCAGCAGCATGCTGCCGAGCGAGACGGGCAGGATCAGGCCGTTGAGGGCTCCTGCTGCCACCAAGACGGCGACCGGCCGCCCGATGGTCAGGAAGACCAGGGTGGAGACGCCGATGAATCCGACGGTCCAGCGGGTGGCGTGGCGGTCGGCCGACGGCACCAGTCCCTTCAGGAAGGACACCGAAGTATAGGCCGAGCCGACCACGGAGGTCAGCGCTGCGGCCCACATGACCAGCCCGAAGAGTTTGTAGCCGGCCTCGCCCACCGCCAGCCGGAAGACCGAGGCGGCAGGATTGCCGGGATCGAGCACGCCACCCCGCGACACCACCCCGAGCGCCGCAAGGAAGAGCAGCACGCGCATCAGCGAGGCCACCCCGATGGCGGTGGCGGCGGACCGATCGACCTGGGGGAGCGCATCCATTCCACTCACCCCGGCGTCGAGCAGCCGGTGGGCGCCGGCAAAGCTGATGTAGCCGCCCACCGTCCCGCCCACCAGCGTGACGATGGCCAACACGTCGATCCGGGCTGGCCACACCGACCGGAGGGCCGCCTCGGCCACCGGCGGGTCGGAAGCCACCGCCACGAAAAGGGTCAGCGCCACCATCACGAAGCCCATGACCAGGGCAAATCGGTCCACCGCGCGGCCCGCCTCGCGCACCAGGAAGATGGCGATCGCGATCGCAGCGCTGAGGGCGGCGCCGGTCTTGACTGACATGCCGGTCATGACCTCGAGCCCGAGGCCGGCACCGGCGACATTGCCGATGTTGAAGGCAAACCCGCCCAGGCAGATCAGCGCGGCCAGCACCACGCCCAGCCCGGGCATCACGGCATTGGCCAGGTCCTGCGCCCGCCGCCGCGTCACCGCCACCACCCGCCAGATCGTGAGCTGGGCGCCGAGGTCCACCAGGATCGAGATCAGGATGGCAAAGCCGAAGCTGGCGGCAAGCTGCGAGGTGAACAGCGAGGTCTGGGTCAGGAACCCCGGCCCCACCGCCGAGGTGGCCATCAGGAAGGCGGCCCCGGCCAGCGCATTTCGCCGCGCCGTGGAAGGGGTGCTCATGCCCGGGCCGCCTGGAGCAGCAGCACTCCGCCGATGATCAGGGCCACGGCCACGACCCGGAGAGTGGAAACCGGCTGGACCGGAAACCCGAACAGGCCGTAGTGGTCCAGCAGCAGTGAGGCCATCATCTGCCCCGCCACGATGGTGGCCAGCAGCGCCGCCGCCCCGAGCTTCGGGGCGAGCACGATGGCGGCCGCCACATAGACGGCCCCGAGCAGCCCGCCGGTCCACTGCCACCACGGGACCCGGGCCAGCTGGGCAGCGCCGGGAACGGCGGGACGCAACACCACCATGACCAGGAGCAGGCCGATGGTGCCGACGATGAATGAGGCGGTGGCGGCCACGAGCGGGTGCCCGAGGGCGGTGCGCAGTTCGGCGTTGACTCCCACCTGGACCGACAACGCGGCGCCCAGCAGCAGCGCCACCAGCAACAGGAGCCAGGTCACGGTGTCATCTGTCCGGCCCGGACCGAGAGCGGCCACGACACGATCCGGTGTTCACCGCGGTCACCCCAGAGCGGTGCCAGCCGGGACTCCAGCGCCTCGACCGGGTCGGGTTGGTTGTCCTTTCGGGCTCGCACCACCGCGGACCAGGAACGACAATAGCCCAGGAGCGAATCGAGCGGCCAGCGCACCATCATCTGGAATGGTGGATGCTCCAACGCCGCAAACGGAAAGGGAATCGAGCGGTAGCCATCCTCCACATGACGTCGCTCCGGTGGCCACCAACTGGCGATGGCGGTGTAGAAGTTCTGGAATACCCGGTTGACCTCCGGGCCCTGGAGCTGGAGCACCCCATAGGACCAGGCCGCCAGGACCCCATCCGGCACCAGCACCCGGCGCACCTCGGTGTAGAAACGGTCCAGATCAAACCAGTGCAGCGCCTGTGCCACCGCCACCAGGTCCACGGAGTGATCCGGCAACCCGCTCGCTTCCGCCACCCCCACCGAGTAGGCCACCCGGGGGTGAGCTTCGGCCCGTTCCAGCATCTCGGCGCTCAGCTCGGTAGCCACCACATGGTCGAAGTAGCCGGCCAGCCCCACCGATGCCTGGCCGGAACCGGCCCCTGGTTCCCAGACCAGGGAACGTCCCGGCGCCACGGCGGCCAGCCAGCTGAACAGGGCGTCGGGATAGCGGGGCCGATGGGCC
>JAWXBA010000181.1:0-14928 GCA_034439775.1 Gemmatimonadota bacterium
GATCGGCACGATTTATGAAGGGACCAGCAACATGCAGCTGCAGACCATCGCGAAGGGGATGCTGAAGTGAACTTGGGCAGGCGTAGCGGCGGAGTGATTGTCTGGGCGGCCCTCCTCGGAGTGTCCGCCCAGTCTGCGGCGCACGCGCAGTTCCCACCGGTTGCATCCAGCTCCAACAACACTATCCAGCAGGACCTCGACGAGTGGTATCGCCGCGCCATCCAGCGCGCCCCGGGCACCTGGGGCATCGTGGTGGCCACCCAGGACGGCCAGCTGATCTGGGCCATGAATCCGACCACCCCGCTGATCCCGGCCTCGACGGTCAAGATATTTACCACCGGCTTTGCGCGGACGATCGTGGGCCCCGAGGCCCGCCGCTCCACCCGGGTGGTCGGGGCCGGTCAAAGGGAGCCGATGTCCGGTGCCTGGCAGGGCTCGTGGGCACTGGAGGTCAATGGCGACTTCACCCTGGATCGTCCCGGCAAATCGGGCCCGACCTTGCTGGAATTGGCACGACAACTGGCAGACAGCGGCGTGCGCAGCCTGACCGGTCCCCTGGTGGTGGTGAGTGAATCCGGGGACCCCAAGCCGGCCTTTCCCGCTGCCTGGGCCAGCCGGCACCGCGGCCGCCTCTTTGCCCCGCTGGTCGGACCACTGACCATCAACGAGAATCTCATCAGTCTCGAGATCCAGCCTGGCGCCTCGGGCCGCGCGCCGAGCATTGCGGCTGAAAGTCCGCTTGGGGTCGGCTGGCTGGTGACCAACAATGCCCGGACCGTTGCCGGTCGGGCCAGTCGGCTTTCCCTGCGCCCCGCAGCCAACGGGCGATGGACCCTGGCGGGCACCATTGGTACCCGGGCGGGCACCAGGACCCTGACGGCGGTGTCACCTTCGCCCGAGAGCCTGTTGGAAGCTTCGTGGCGGCATGCCCTCCAGGAGTCCGGAATCGAGTGGTTGCCAGCGTCGGCGCTGATCGCGCCGGGGGCCAGCCTGGCCACCCGGGTGCTGGCGGAAGTCAACTCGCAGCCATTCGACTCGATCGCCAGCGAGGTCAACACCCGCAGCAGCAACCTGGGCGCGGAATTGCTCCTGCGGTGGGCGGCTGGCGGCGACCCCAAGGTCGCCGCGGAGCGGCTTACCGACCACGTCCGGTCGGTCACCGGGGATCCCCGCGGAGTAGCACTCGTGGACGGCAGTGGGCTTTCGGAAGACGATCGCGCCAGCGCCTGGACCTTCGTGGCCTATCTGGCCCGATTCCCGTTCCTGGCGGGCGGACGCGACTTTCCGGCGCTCCTCCCCGCCAATGGCCAGGGCACCCTGCGCAGCCTGGCCACCGGGTTGCCGGCCCCCGGTGTGGTCCGGGCCAAGACGGGCACCCTGGGCAACGTCGCCTCGGTCACCGGGTATCTGGGCCGACGCGACGGCACGCTGGTGATCTCGATGCTCTACAACGGGTCGCGACCCACCACGGCACGCGAGGAGCAGTGGAAGCTCTTCCGCCTGCTGGGGGCAGACGGCATCCTGGTGCCCACTGGCGCAGGCCTGGTCGGCGCGCAATTCGGCGGCGATGCCATCGCCCCGCCGGTGCCGTGACCCGGGTCCTCTCCCTGCTTCCTGCCGCAACAGAAATCGTCTGCGCACTGGGGGCCGGTGATCGGTTGGTTGGCACTACCCACGAATGTGACTACCCGCCAGAGATTCAACACCTGCCCCGGGTGACCACCACGCCTATCGACCACACTCTGTCCAGCGGCAAGATTGACGAGGCCGTGCGCAGGATGCGGGCTGAGGGCCAGGCTGTCATTGCCCTCGATCGGTCCCAGGTTGAGGCCCTTCGGCCCACGCTGATCCTGACCCAGAACCTATGTGAGGTCTGCGCGGTGGACGGGAATGCGACCCGTGCCCTGGCCGACCTGTTTGATCCTCCACCAACCGTCCTTCACCTGACTGGCCAGACCCTGGGCGGGGTCTACGACGACATCAGGCGGATCGGCGCAGCGCTGGACCTCCAGCCCGACGCCGAGGACCTGGTGGCCGGGATGCGCTACCGGCTGGCGCATCTCCCGGGTGCAGTGCCAACGCCGACGCCCAGGGTGGTATCGGTGGAGTGGCTGGATCCGCTCTATCTGGCGGGGCACTGGGTCCCGGAACTGGTGGCGGCCGCTGGCGGCGAGGAAGTCGGCGCGGTCGGGGGCGAGCCATCCCGCCGGCGGGCGTGGGCCGAGGTGGCGGCGATGCAGCCCGACGTGGTGTTGATCATGCTGTGCGGGTTCGGGATCCGGCGGGCCCAGGATGAATGGGCGGCCTTTGCGAGGGCCAACCCGGTGGTGGTGTCCATGATCGGGGCGGCTCGGGTGCGATTCGTGGATGGCAATGCCTACACCTCGCGACCCGGTCCTCGGTTGGTGGAGGGAGCTGAGGCCATCAGGAAAGTGTTGCGCGACCAGGGGCTGGGGGCTCGCGAAGCTACGGCCGCAGAACGACGAGGGCACTAGCCGCGGGCCAGTTCCCTGATTCGCATCACGAAATGATCGACCTCGGCCTCGGTGGTGGCCCAGGAGGTCATCCACCGCACCTCTTCCTTCGAGTCATCCCACAGCTCAAACCGAAATTCCGCCTGGAGCGCCAGCCGCAACACTGTCGGCAGCACGGCAAAAATGCCGTTGGCCTCGACGGGCTGCGTCAGTTGCACCGCCGACAGACCCGCTACCCCGCTGGCCAAGCGCTGGGCCATGGCGTTGGCGTGGCGCGCCGACACCAGGTAACGATCGTCCTCGAGCAGGGCCAGGAACTGCGCCGACAGGAATCGCATCTTGGAAGCGAGCTGCATCCCCTGTTTCCTGATGTAGGGAAAGTCCGCCGCCAGGGACGGATCGAGCAGGACAACCGCCTCCGCAGCAACTGCCCCATTCTTGGTTCCCCCGAAGGTCACCACATCGACCCCCACGTCGGTGGTCATGGCCGCGAGGGAACAGCCCAGTGCGGCCGCCGCATTGGCGAGGCGTGACCCATCCATGTGGAACCGAAGCCCATTGGCCCTGACCACTGCGGCCATTTCCCGTAGCTCCGCCAGGGAGTACACCGTGCCGTATTCGGTGGTCTGGGAGATCGACACGACCCGAGGCTGTACCGCATGCTGGTCACCGACGCGCCCCAGCTGCTGCTCCACCGCCCCAGGGGTCACCTTGCCGTCAAGGGCCTCGACGGCAAGAAGCTTGGCCACGGCGAAGTGCTCAGGCGCACCACACTCATCCACGGCAATGTGGGCCCCGGCGGCGCAGATGACCGCCTCCCAGGGCCGCACCAGCGCCTGCAGCCCGAGCACGTTGGCCGCAGTGCCGTTGAATACGAAGAACACCCCAACTTCGGGACCAAAGAGTCCACGGAGCTGCTCTACCGCCCGCTCGGTTACCGTATCGGCCCCATAGGCGGTGGCGGGACCATCATTCACCCGGGCCATCGCCTCGAGCACCGCGGGGTGGGCGCCGAAATGATTGTCCGAGGAAAAGCTCGGCCGAATTGTCATGCCGGCGTCTCCGGGTTGCCGTCTTCGGGCAGCTTGTCTTCCCATAGCGCCAGGATGTTCCCATCCGGGTCCTTGATCATGGCCATGATTCCCCAGGCCTGCTGCGTCGGCTCGGCCACGAACTGCACCCCCCGGTCATGGAGCTCGCCGCAGAAATGGAGCAGACCTTCCACCCGGATTGTCAGGCCGGTGTGCCGCCCCACCAGCGACTTGGCATCGGCATGCTTGGCCGGATGCACCGAGAGATGGGTCCCGGTGGCAAAGAACTCACCCCCGAACGAGCCAGACTTTCCCAGCGGGAACCCGAGGGTGTCACCGTAGAAGATCAACGCCCGATCAATATCGTTGACGAAGATCGCAATGCTGTACAGGGAGGGGTTCACCAAGGAGCGCCGTGTTGGGGGATTGGAGAGATGGAAAGCAGGGACCGGGGACTGGGGAAAGCTAGCCACCCTGCAGGGCAATCGCTGGGTGTGAGCTACTCCGTTGCTTTGCTGCCCGGCCCGTAGCCAATGGAACCAAACGCGGCGGCCCAGTTTCTTCGCATCCCCTCCAATCCGGGGCGTTCGAACGGGGTGTCACCGAACTGGGCCGCGAACTCCTCCGGCTCCATCCGGGCAAAGTACCCCGGGTCGCGATGGTCGGGAACCGCCCGCGCAAAGAACTCAGGCACCGCGGTTGGTTCCGCAAACCGCACGTTCCAGGGGCAGACCTCGTTGCAGATGTCGCACCCGAAAGCCCATCCCGTCACCTGCGGTGCCAGGGCATCGGGAATCGGGCCCTTGTGCTCGATGGTCAGGAACGAGATGCACTTCGTCGCATCGAGGAGACCTGCTTCAACGAAGGCCTCGGTCGGACAGGCATCGAGGCATCTTGTGCAGCTACCGCAGCGGTCCTCCTGGTGCGGCGAGTCGGGCTCGAGCGGCAGGTCGGTAAAGACCGATCCGATGAAGAACCAGGAACCAACGCCCGGCCGGATGAGCATGGTGTTCTTGCCGATCCAGCCGAGTCCTGCTCGACGCGCCAGTTCGCGCTCCGGGACCGGACCGGCGTCGACGAATACCCTCGCGGTCGTCGCGCCCTGGGCCATCAGCCAGTCGGCCAGGCGTTGCAACCGGCGCGCCGTGACGACGTGGTAATCGCTGCCCGCGGCATAGCGTGCCGTGGCGACGGCTGGAGCATCTGACGGGTGGGGCCATTCGGGTGGCAGGTAGTTCTCCAGTACCATCACGGCCCGCAACGCACCGGGGACGATCGTCGCTGGTGCCTTCCGCCTGGCGGCCTGCCGGTGCAGGTACCGCATGGTGCCACCGTACCCCGCCCCGAGCCAGGCATCGAGTTCCGTCCCGCGGTCACTCGGTTCCAGCGTCGCGACCCCGCAGGCCAGGAACCCGATGGCCTCCGCCTCCGCCTTGAGGCGGGATTCCAGGCTCATCTCGTCTCGGGTGCGGCGGAAGGAGTCAAGGGCGGCTGGGCCGCTGTTGTAGGGGCAGACCCATCGGGGATGAGGCGTGCGCCACGCTGCAGCGTGATGAACGAGAACGCCCACTGGATCAGGACCAGCACCCGGTTGCGGAACCCGATCAGGAAGAAGAGGTGTACAAAGAGCCACACCAGCCAGGCGGGAAAGCCCCCAAAGTGGAATGGTCCGATATCGCAGACTCCCCGCGCCCTACCGATCACGGCCGCCTGGCCCTTGTCCCGGTACCGGAATGGTTTGCGCGGCCGGCCGGCCAGGTCGGCCCGAATGGTCCGGGCCGCGTGCTCTCCCTGCTGGATGGCCACCGGGCAGAGACCGGGGAGGATCGCAAACCGCGGGTCGTGGCGAAACGAGGCCGCGTCCCCCATGACAAACAGCCGCGGATGCCCGGCCACGCTGCAATCCGGCTCCACAATGACTCGGCCGTCCCGCTCCTGGGGCACTCCGAGGGTACCCAACAGCGGACTGGCCTGATTGCCCGCGGCCCAGACCACGGTATGCGTAGGGATGGTCCATCCGCCTGCCTGTACGTACCCGGGCTGGATATCCTCGACCAGCATCTCGAGTCGCACCTCAACCCCCTTCTTGCGGAGGTCAAGCTTGGCGCGCTCGCTCAGGGCTTCCGGATAGGCGGTCAGGATCCGAGGCCCGCCCTCAAGCAGGACAACCGTGGCCTCACGAGGATCGATCCGGCGGAAATCGCGGGCCAGCGCAAAGCGTCGAAGCTCGGCCAGTGCGCCCGCGAGTTCCACCCCCGTGGGACCTCCTCCGACCACCACGAAGGTCAGCAGCGCCTGGCGCCGTGTCAGGTCCGGTTCGCGTTCCGCCAGCTCGAAGGCCATGAGCACCCGCCGCCGGATCTCATGGGCATCCTCCAGGCTCTTGAGACCTGGTGCCAGCGACTCCCATTCCGGGTGTTGGAAGTACGAATGCCGGGTGCCCGGGGACAGGACGAGCCAGTCGTAACCGACCACGGCGCCGTCGGCGAGATGGACCTGCCGTTGCTCCTTGTCGACCCGGACAACCTCGCCCAGGAGGACTTCGGTGCGCCGGTGCCGGCGGAGGATGGATCGGATCGGGGCGGCAATGTCGGCGGCGCTCAGCTCGGCCGCTGCCACCTGGTACAGCAGGGGCTGGAAGAGGTGATGATTGCGTCGGTCAATCAGGGTAACCGGCACCGCGACCCTTGCGAGGGCCTTGGCCAGGGAGATGCCGACAAAGCCTCCCCCCACGATGACGACCCGCTTCACAGCCGCATCACCTCGCGCCGCCATCGGGCAAAGCTCACCACGTCAGCGAGGGGGGGGATGGCTGCCGGATCGCCGTAGGCGGTGTCCATGCGCCAGCGCAGGTAGGTCTGGTCGGGGAGGGGAACAAACGGTGGCAACCGCCACCAGTTTCGGCGACGAAACGCCCAGCCCATGCGGAGCAGGTCCACCCCAAGCCATGGCGAGAGGACCCCGCGCAAGGCCAGGCGCACACCGAGGGCAATCCAGGAACCAGAGGCAGGGGGCATGAGTGGTACGAAAGATAGGGTGACGGTCCAGCTCCGCCTATATTTCAGTGATCCGGGCCGATTTCAGGGTCCGGGACTGTCGCCGTTCCCTGGCCATCCGCCCCTGGCCCTCCCGTTTTCCCGGACGTTCACCTCATGGCCACCATCCGCGCCTTCCTCGAGGATCACTTCCGGCACTTCAATGCCCGGGAGACCCTGGCCGCCGCCCGCGCCTACGAGGCGCATATTACCGCCGGTGGCCGGATGCTGGTCAGCCTGGCCGGCGCCATGAGCACCGCCAAGCTCGGGACGCTGCTGGCCCGGTTAATCCGGGGCGGGCAGGTCCATGCCATTTCGTGCACCGGGGCCAATCTGGAAGAGGACCTGTTCAACCTCCTGGCGTACAACGACTACAAGATCATCGAGGACTGGCGGGCCTTGAGCGCCGCCGATGAAGTTGCCCTCTACGAGGACGGCTTCAACCGCGTCACCGATACCGCCATTCCCGAGACCGTGATGCGGCATCTGGAGCGCCGCCTGATCGAGCGGTGGCGCCTGGCGTGCGAACAGGGCGAACGGAAATTCGAGAGCGAGTTCCTCCAGGACCTGTTCCGGAATGGCGCCATGGAGGAGCACTACCAGATCGGAGCCGAGAACTCATGGCTGCTGGCGGCCTGGGAAATGGGCATTCCGGTGTATCACCCCGGCTGGGAGGACTCCACCACCGGCAACATGTTTGCGGCGGCGGTGTACCGCGGCGCCGTGCCGCACCACCAGTGTATCAAGAGCGGGACGGAGCAGATGGAACACCTGCTGCGGTGGTACCAGGACGCCAGTGGCTACGCCGCGGCAAAGGCCGCCTCGGGCGACGCGCCGGCGCGCATCGATCACCCCAGCATCGGATTCTTCCAGATTGGCGGCGGGATTGCCGGTGACTTTGCCATCTGTGCCGTCCCCACGATGATCCAGGATCTCGGCATGGAGGACCTGCCGTTCTGGGGGTACTTCTGTCAGATCTCCGACGCGGCCACGAGTTACGGAGGATATTCCGGCGCGGTGCCCAATGAGAAGATCACCTGGGGCAAGCTCGACGTCGACACGCCCAAATACATGATCCAATCCGACGCGACCATCGTCGCACCGCTGATCTTCGGTTACCTGCTCCACGAGTGAAGTCCCTGACGCGCGGGCACGCGGCGCTGGCCCTCGGGCTGCTGACCGCGGTCAACCTCCTGAGCTACCTCCAGCGCAGCGTCGTCTTTGCGCTGTTCGACCCGATCAAGGCCGACCTGGGGCTGACCGATGCCCAGCTCGGCCTCTTCGCGTCGGCCTATATCCTGGTGTACTCGATCGCCGCGCTGCCGCTCGGGATCCTGGGAGACCTGCGATCGCGCAAGCTCGTCGTGGCGGGCGGGGTCGTGCTGATGGCGGTCTTCTCATCGGCCAGTGCGCTGATCGGCAGCTTCGTGGCCCTGCTGGCCTGCCGAGCCCTGATCGGGACCGGCGGCGCGGCAGCCGGCAGCCCAGCCGCCTCGCTGGTCGCGGACTATTACCCGGGTCCCCGGAGGGCCATCGCCATGGCGGTCTTCATGGCGGGACCCCCGCTCGGCGGCGTCCTGGGGGTGGTCGCCGGTGGCTATCTCGTCACCGCCTACGGTTGGCGGCCGACCCTCGCGGTCCTCGGCCTGCCATTCCTGATCCTGGCCGCACTTGTCCTGGTCCTCAGGGAGCCACACGGCCCGGGGGGCCATCGCCAGCAGATGCAGCTGTCCGGGCTCTGGCAGAGCGCCCGGATGGTTCGCACCGTCCCCACCCTCCTGTTCGTGTTCCTCGGTGGCGCCATGATCTCCTTCGGCGTCAACGGCCTGGCTGGATGGGCGCCGACCTATATGGCGCGGGAGCTCAGCATCCCGATTGATCAGGTGGCGATCCTGCTGGCAAAGTGGGGGCTGCCGTTCGGCGTTGCCGGCACGCTGGTGGGCGGCTTCCTGGCCGACACCCTGCGGCATCGCCTGCCGGCAGGACGGACCCTCGTGGCAGGCACCGGCATCCTGCTTGGTGCGGCCTTGATCATGTACCTGATTACCTTGCGCGACCTGAATGCGTTCCTGCCGGTCTTTGCGCTGGCGTTCTTCTTCCTGTCCTGGTATGTCGGTCCACTCACTGCGGTCATCTTTGACGTGGTGCCAAGCGCTATTGGCAGCACGGTGGTGGGCGCGTATTTCCTGTTCATTCACATGGCGGGCGACGCGCTGGCGTTTCCCCTGGTGGGGCTGTTGTCGGATTCGTTCGGATTGCCGCGGGCGATGTTCATCCTGCCGGCGGTGGCGTTCTTCGGTGGGCTTGTGGTGCTCGGCGGGGCGTTTACGGTGCGGCAGGACATGAACCGGTTGGCTGCATCCGGCGCGGGGACCCCGGGCTGACCGGGGTGCCATCATTGGTCGTCAGCGCGACCCGCGCTGCATCAGGTCAATCAGCTCCGCATACATCGCCTCGGCGCGGTCCGGATCTCCCGAACGGATCGCCGCGGCAGCGCAGTGCCGCAGGTGGTTCTGGAGCAGCGCCTTGCTCACCCCGCGCAGCGCCTCCTGCACCGAGGCCACCTGGGTCATGACTTCGGCACAGTAGCGCTCTTCATCGACCATTCGCTGGAGGCCCCGCACCTGTCCCTCGATCCGGCGCAAACGATGGAGCGCCGCAGTCTTGATCTCCGGGTCCACCACCGCGGCCTTCCGTTCACCACTCTCGGTGGCCACCCCGCAGGCGCAGGCGGCCAGTTCCTCACCACTCATTGCGACCTCCCTCTCCAGTGGCGGCTCAATTCGGCGCCGACCCTGAAACTTCGGTCGGAGTGCCTCCGGAAGGGACTGTTTCGTATCCGGCCTCGCGGACCGCTGCCGCGATCTGCTCTGGACTCGTCACCCCAGGATCGTATTGGAGCTGGGCCCGCCCCATCTGGACGGATCCCAGCTGGAGCCCCGGCAGTCCCGCCAGCGCGGTGTTGACAGCGTTGAGGCAGTGCCCACAGCTCATACCTTGAATGTGAAGCGTCAGCTCTTTCATGAGATCCTCGCGTCGGCCGAAGAGCGATAACCAAGTCTCCGACCAAATATCATATAGGGGGGAGGGGTATAGCAACCCCATTTAGAATCTCGGAGCCGAACGATGTAGTCTGTCGGGGAGGCTGAGCGGCCCCGCTCGGCATGTATCCTGCCACTGGTCTACAGCATGACGTCTCCCCAGCCTCCCGGTCCCCCCCCAAGGGACCGGCGGGACTTCCTGCTGCCGGTGTTACCGATCGGATCCGGCCCCCCGGACCCGGTGGCCATCGGGACCTGGCAAATGGCAGCCTCCGATGCTTTGGGGGCTGAGCTGCCGCATGACCTTCTGGCGCTCTGGCTCTTCCCGGAAGACGGCGGGGTGTTGTTGCTCGGCCCGGCGGCGCTTGCCCAGGACCAGGTGGAGGTTCCGCGCCCGGAACCATTCCTGAGCCAGGAGCAGCTGCTTGCACTGGAGGACCGGTTTCGGCAGGCTGGCTATGCCAGTGTCATTGCGTCGCCAGTCCGGACCGACGAACGGGACCTCGGCCTCCTCCTGCTGGCCGCGATTGCGGCCGGCCGGTTTGGCCCATTTCAGGCTATCCGGCTCTTCGAGTTGTTGCAGCACTTCGAACCGCCGTTCCAGCGACTGGCGGAGTCCATGCCCTCGGAGCCTGGGTCGATGAGCCTGCCGCGGGCCCGGGACGCGGAAGAGTTGCTGGGGGTGGTGGTCGGCACGGGGGCCGCGGCGCGATCCGGTGCCGAGCTGGTGACCCGCCTCTCGGCAGCGATCCAGGAACTCCTGCCCCACGACCAGTTGGAAGTTGTCATGCGGCATCCCCACGGTGGTGCGGACGACTGGGACTTCGTCGGTCGCGACAAACCGTCACGCCGCTGGGGCAAGGAGGGCTCGCCAGGCCGCGGTGCGGGCGCACCCGGCCCCAGGGGCGTCGCTGCAATCCAGGACCGCATCGCTGAACAGCCGACGCTGGTCATCGCCGACCTGGCCGTCGATCGCGAGATCGTCTGGCCGTTCCGCCCAGAGGGCGGGGAGGCCCCCCGGCTCCACGCGATGCTGGTGGCGGCACTTCACGGCCGCGGCGTGGTGGCCGGCTACCTGTTCCTGGGGAGTGCCGCATCCGACCTGTATCGACCCGGCGATGAGGCCCTCATCCGAGTCATCGCACCGGTGGTGGCGGCTCAAGCCGCAGCCCTCCATGCGCTGGCCGAAGTGGACGCGCTGCGACACACCGTCACGGCCCTGGAAGGCCCGGGCAGCGCCCTGGCACGATCGGTCCGGATGCTGGCTGCCACGGCCAATCTCCCGGCAGCTACGCAGGGCATTGCAGGGCTGCTTCGGGTGTTGACCGGGTGTCATTCCTGCCGGTTCATCCTGAGGATGGGCGGCGACGAAGCGGTGGCATTCGAGCCCGGCGAGCTCCGCCCCCTGATGGATCTTCCCCTGATTCCCATCGAGGGTGCGGCGTTCGCACCAGTCCTGACCGGTGAAGCCCCGGTCCTTCTGCGCCCCGGTGGGGACGACGAACAGCTCATCCTCCCGCTCCGGGTGGCCGGCAAGCCGTTCGGAGTCATGGTCCTGACGGGGCCGGCGGGCGGGCGGCTGGCGGCGGTGACGCTGACGGCACAGCAGGTAGCCGACACTGTGGCGCCACACCTGGAGCTGGTGCGACGAGAGGCGGGTTTGGAAGCGAGAAGCAGGAAGTGAGAGGTGCGGGTGGTTGAGGCAAGGCGGAAGAGGTGAGAGCCGGGGCCCAGGCACTTGAATCGCTGGCGGAGGTCCCTGGTTGGGTACGCGACGAGCGCTCCCCAACCAGGGCCACCCCGTCCCCGCGTCGTCGTCTCTGCGGCTAGAGCTCCATCCGCATCCGGAACGTCACGTTCCGCCCCATGTCCAGCGCATACTCCTTATAGCGACTCAGGAAGCTGGTGTATTCGGTGTTGAGCAGGTTGCGGATCGAGAGATCCAGGCCGATGGTCCGCCCCCCCAGTGGCAGCCCCAGGCCCACGCCGGCATTGAGCAGGGTATAGCCATCCGGCGCCAGGTCGAATTCGTCGGTCCGAGTCTGCCGGAAGTTGGATTCCGCGCCCAGGCTCAGGTACGGCTCAGAGATGCCTTGCAGGTCGGGCTCGAGCCGCACCCCGTAGCCGATCCGGAGCGGCGGAATGAATGGCAACGGCTGCCCCAGCGCCGTGTTGTGGCCGTTGGTGTAGTCGGCGGTGCCCCGGAAGTGGACCGCCGCCGAAGGGTGCCAATCCAGGGAGGTTTCCATCCCGTAGAATCGCGCATTGCCCTGCACCACGTCAAAGATCCGAAACCCGGATTCGGCATCGAGCGCATTGGTCGGGCGGGGGTAGATATAATTGCCGATCCTGTTGTAGAAGGCACCGGCTTCAAAGTTGACCTGGCCCGATTGCACCCGCAGCGCCAGGTCGGTGTTGAACGAGGTCTCGTTGCGCAGGTCCGGGTTGCCCAGCTCAAAACGCACCGTTCCCTCATGGACTCCGTTGGCGAACAGCTCGAACGCGGAGGGCGACCGGAACCCGCGTCCGGCATTGGCAACCAGCGCGGTGCCCGCGCCGAGGTGATAGAGGGCGCCGAAATTGCCGGTCAGCGAATTCCAGCTCAATGCGCCCTGCGCCACCCCGAGATCCTGGTCGGCCGTGACGTTCAGGGCACGGTGGTCGAAGCGGAGTCCGAACGACAGGTTCCAGCGGCCGAACTCCGCCTGCTCGAACCCATACAAACCGACGCTGGTAACGTCATTGTCGGGAATCAGGGTTTCCTCGCCGTATTTCTCGAGGGAGGTCCGCAGAAGCTGGACGCCCACGATGCCACCGACCCTCTCGGACAGGGCGTGGTGGAGGTGGCCATCGCCAGTCAGGGTCCGGGCGAGCAGGCCAAGCCCGACTTCGTTGTCCACGTTGTCCTCGATCTCCTGGCGATCGTTGCGCTCGAATCCGACGTCAAAGGCGAACCGCGCGGCGCCTCCCACCGGCAGGCTGAGCGACACCTTGGCGCGATCGGCCTGAATCTTCTGGTAGCCGGTGAAGTCGGGTTCCTCGGTCGGGTCTTCATGGATCTCCAACCGTTCGCTGCGGGTGGTGAAGCTGCCGGTCAGGGAGCCCCAGCCGCCCCGGAGCCCTGCCGTCGCACTCCCGCCCACCGACTCATTGGCACTGTTGCTCAACAGCCCTCCCGGCGTTCGCACATCGTCGCTGCGGCGCCCACTGCCGCTGGCACGGAAGCCGAAGCCCCCTGAGGCGCCCTCCAGGAAGAGGCTGCCCTCGGGCTCGCGGTTGTTGGAGTTGTAGCCGATGTTGAGTCCACTCCGCATGAATCCGGCGCGACCGCTGGCATCGGGCAGCGGCCGGGGAATCACGTTGATCACCCCGCCAAGGGCGTCCGACCCGTAGAGCACGCTGGCGGGGCCGCGGATCACCTCGATGCGTCCAGCATCCGCCGTCTCAAGGTTGGGTCCGTGCTCATCCCCCCACTGCTGATTCTCAAGCCGCTGGCCATCCGCCAGGACCAGCACCCGATTGGAACTCAGCCCGCGAATCACCGGTTTCCCGATGCCGCTCCCGGTGCTGAAGTTGCGAACCCCCGCCTGGGTCTCGAGCATGGCGCCAAGACTGGCACGTTGCCCCAGACGAAGATCCTCGCCACTCAACACGCTCACCGGCTGCGGGGACGTCAGGCTGGTGGTGGCCAGCGGGCTGGCCGTGACCTGGATCGGGGCAATCTCCACCACGCTGCGGACCAGGACGACATCGAGCACCAGGTCCCCGTCGGCCACCGTCACGCGGCGCACTGCGGGCCGGTACCCGATCGCCGTGAAGGTGATGGCATAGCTCCCCGTCGGCAGGTTGACCAGTCGATAGGCCCCGTTCTCGGCGGTGACCGTGGAGCGATTCATCTCGACCACCTCGATCCGGACGGCAGCAAGCGGAGGGCCAGCCGAATCGGTGACCCGTCCGGTGATGGTGCCCGCCGGGGCCGGACCGGCCAGTGACGCCAATAGCATACACGACAACACGATGCACATGAGAGTGCCTCCCGAATAGGATGAGCCAGCCCCCCGCGGTGGTCGCGGGCAGCCGAGCGATACAATCAGTTGTGGGGTCTGGAACTCGCGATCAGGCGGTGGTCGGCGGGGCCCGGGAACGGTGGGCGGCGGCATGCAGGATCTGGCGGGGCGTCTGGTCGATGCACGGACAGGCGGCGGCGGGGGTTGTCAGCGCGAGCGAGACCGCGCACGGCGGCGGAGCGGTCCGGCCGGCTGACAGCGACTGTCCCAGGACACAGGGGCCACCATGGCCGAAGAGTCCGGCGGCATCGCCAACGGCCGGAAGTTCGCCTCGATGGGTTGCCGCCGCGAGCCGGTGGAACACCACCGCATCGGCGACCGCCGCCCCAACCGACCCCCACGCAAACAGCGCGGCAAGCAGAAGGGCAGCGAGGCTTCGGAAAGGAGCGCGAGTCATGGTACGATTCAGCTCCGGTAGAGGGTGAGGAACCACGGTGCCCGGAATTGAGCACCGGGAACAACTAACAGGGATCCGGGTCGAACAGCAACTCCCCGAACACCGTTTCTCCGGTCTCCAGCATCCGCCTCAGGTACGGCCGACAGAGCCCGCACTGTCCCCCGCAGCCCGTTGCTGCGGTGAGCTGCGCCAGCTCCCAGCCGTGTTCCTCCGCCAGCCCGCACAATTCCGAGAACAGTCTTCCCCGACAGACGCAGCGATCAATCCGCAGCCCGACCCCTGGCCCACTCACGGGTTGGAGGGCCGGATGTCAATCTCCGAGAGCAGCGCGTTCCGGGGCAGGCGCAGCGCGTGTACCACGGTATCGGCCACATCCTCGGGCTGGAGAGCTCGCGCAAGGTTGCTCTTGAGGTAGGGCTGGTCTGCCAGCATCCCGGTATCCACGCTGCCGGGACAGATCGCTATCACCCGGATGCCGTCCTTTCGCGTTTCCGCCATCAAGGACTTGCTGAATCCGAGGACGGCATGTTTCGAGGCGCAGTACGCAGTCCCGCCGATGAATCCGTTCCGACCGGCCAGGCTGGCGATATTCACGATGTCCCCGGTGCCCCGGGTGCGCATTCCCGGCAGCACGGCGCGGCAAGTCAGGAACAGGCTGCGCAAGTTGGTGGCCATGGTGGCGTCCCACTCGTCCAGGCTCAACTCCTCGATCCGCTTGCCCACCAGGATGCCGGCGTTGTTGATGAGGGTCTCGATCGGGCCGAGGCTGCGCTCGACACTGGCCACCATGCGTTCCACATCGGCGGCCACTCCGACATCACCCGGCACCCCGGCAGCGACGATCCCGCTCGCCTCGAGTTCCCCGACCAGGTCGCGCAGGCGC
>JAWXBA010000182.1:0-2555 GCA_034439775.1 Gemmatimonadota bacterium
CCGAGCGGGCCCTGTGCCAACTTGAAGGTGTGCAACAGTGCCAGGTCGGAGAGGCGCCACACCTGGATCTCGCTGGCGGTGTGCGGGTTGGAGTCGTCCATGTCGGTGGTAGTGCTGATGGCGCGGTCGAGCGCCGGCACCGGCAGCACCGAGTAAGTGCGGACGCCGCGTGGCACGCCGGCGCCGAACGACGAGCTGGAGCGAAGCACCTCCCCGCGCGGGGTCATCTCCACCAGCCCGCCCGGGGTCATCCCCGCCGAGTCGTGGCCCATCTGGAAGGTGGCCAGGACATTGCCGTCGGGGAGCCGGGCAAAGGTGTGCGGGTGCGAATACCCCGCCAGGTCCCCGAACTGCCCAATGATCCGTGGCTCAGCTGGGGTGTTGAGGTCAAAGGTAAAGCTCTGCCCGGTGGCAAAGCCGTTGGCCAGGAGCAGGTTGTCGGGGGCCAGTTCGTGCTCGCTGTGGTGCGGCACGTTGCCGCGGCCCGGTACCGGCACCGTGGTGACGAGTGAGCCGTAGCGATCGCCGCTGGGCGTCACGTCGAGCACCGCCAGGTAGTCGGGCTGGGTGGAGTCGGCGCCGGCGGTCCACAGGTAGAGGTAGTTGCTGTCGGCGCCGGGGCCGGCATCGGGGGCCGAGGTGCAGGCGATGAGGGCGGCGAGGCCGAGCAGGGGGACGCGATGCATGGCGGGGACCAGGTTGGGGGGTGCACAAAGCTAGTAGAGGCGCCCTACAGGGCGCCCGTAGGGCGGGGGCATGCAAATATCCCGTAGGGGCGCACCCCTGTGCGCCCCGTCTTGATGTTGTGGTTGAAAAGCACCGCAGGCAGGATCGTATCTCTACGGGTGGGGTCGTTCACCAAAATATCCAAGAGCATCACCGGCCCTGGTACCAGCCGAGGGATCGACCACTCCGCGCCTCCTGTTTATCTCCGCGGCTCCGCGTGAGGCCCCCATGGTCGTCACAACGAAGAGGCCCACCCGTGAGGGTGGGCCTCGCGTAGGGATTCTCGCAACGCGCCATTCCCTGCTACACCATCGGACTCCGCCGCTTCCGCCCGTCCGCCTGCTTCCCTTCCCGCGCGTAGTAGTTCATGGCCAGCTCATGCTTCAGCATCGACGGGCTGAACACCTCCTCGTGCCGCCGCGCCTCCTGCTCCAGCTGGTCCGCGACTTCGCGAAGCTCCGGATTGCTCCCCGCGTATTGCCGGATCCGGCGCGCCGTCGCGATCAGCTCCTGCCTGGCCGCCTCCAGGTTGCCGGCCCGGTTGTGCTCAGCGGCCGCGTTGCGCGCCTTGGCGGCGTACCGCCCCGCCACCACGATGTCCACAGCGCTGTCACGCGGCTGGCGATCGTTGGCATGGTGGTCCGCCACTTCCCAGTCGATCGCCACGCTGGCCTCGTCCAGCTTGAGGTCTACGTCGCTCAGGCGCACCCGTACCCCAAGCAGGGCGCCGGGATCGCGCCGGGGAAAGGTCACCCGCACCACCGTCTCCACCTGCTGACGCGACACCAGATCGCCGAGCAGGATGCGGGTGCGGTTGCCGTCGTGGGAGAGGGGGCGCTGCTCGAGGGTGCCGATCTCGATCCCCGGATCGGCCTCGACATCCAGCGTCACCCCCCGAGCCACCACCTCCAGTGCCTCGCCCAATTCGCTCGCCAGGTAATCCGGAATCTGCTCGGCGCGCTCCAGGTAGTAGAAGTTGCCACCACCGGCCCGGGCCATTCCCTCCATCAGGCGTTCATCGAAGTCGTTGCCGATCCCGAAACAACTGGTGACCACCCCGCGGGTCCGCAACTCCTGGGCGTGACGTTGCAGTTCGTCGCGATCGGTGATGCCCTGATTGGCGAGCCCATCGGAGAGGAGCAGGGTGCGAGCCACCGAGTGCTCGCGACCCGAGCTGGCCACCTGCTGGCAGCCGGTCAGCCAGCCGCCGGAGAGGTTGGTCATCGTGCCAGCCTGCAGGCGATCAATGGAACGCAGCAGTTCGGCGCGGTGGCCGGCGGCCAGCAGCGCACCGGCGGCCAGGAGCTCCACCTCGCTGTCGTAGGCCACCAGCGCCACGTGGTCGCGCGGGCTGAGCAGCTCGACGGCGCGGCGGGCCGCGACCTTGGCCAGCTCGAGCTTGGAGCCGGCCATCGACCCCGACTTGTCGATCACGATGGCAATGTCCAGCGGCAGTCGCTCGGTGCGGCGCGGTGCGTCGACGGCGGTGTAGCCCACCGTCAGGTAGCGAATGCTCCGGGAGCCGGCGCGCACCAGGCGGCGATCGGTGGAGACGTTCAGGGCCATTTGTAGTCCTCCTCATTGAGGAACCGGGTGAGGTGATCGATCGCTTGTTCCAGGCGGTGGTTCTCGTAGCGCGAGAGCGGGCGCCGGACATGGAGCTCGATGTCGGCTGCGATCTCGATCCGCTCCCAGGTGGCGCGAGGGGTGTTGCCGGCCATCGCCTTGCCGGGCTTCTCCTGGTAATTCTGGATCGTCCGCATCGGGTGGAGGATGGCCAGGGCATAGTCGGCGGCGGATTGCCTGGAGCTCAGCCTGGCCCGAAGCGC
>JAWXBA010000183.1:0-3543 GCA_034439775.1 Gemmatimonadota bacterium
TGTGTGGCTTGATGTAACGAAAGTGTCTTCTCGAGCCGCAGGGCTACCTTGTGCTCGCCGAACGTGAAATGTGGTCTCACGGGGCCCAGACCGCTAAGGCCGTCCAGGCCTTCGATTAGCCGAGCCGCCAGAAAAGCCGAGGCGTGCACTCGGATCGACTCTGTGCACAAAACAGTCTTCTATTTCATTGCGCAGAAGGCGACAGAGACGAGGTAGGTCACAGGCATGTGCTGCTTTCCCAATGGCGTCCTCAATTCTTCTGTCTCGGTGAATGTTAGCAAGAAGGAGTCTCGGCCGACGGTGCCAAACGTTGGGGAGGTTTCTGTTTGCCAGGGTCCCCCAACGGTTTCAATCGCCCCGTCCTTGAGCGTCCGCAGGATGACTTCGCTCTGGTCCAGCGCGGAACCTGAGATCACGAGGATCGATGCGTCTGAGAGGAGGCTCACTTGCGGAAGGACTCCCGAGGACCCTTGATCAAGGGTGCTGTGTGACCCCCAGGTCTTGCCTGCATCGCGGGACATGGTGACCAACGCAATGTTATTGGGCCGCTGTGTGTCGCCCATTTGCCGCCAAGCGAGTGCCATAAAACCCGATGCATCGCTGGCGGCTACTGGAGAATGCGCGGAAGTTCTGCCCGACTTGAAAATGTTCACGGGTGCAGATACAGAGAACGGTCGCCCCGCGCTGGTAGCAACCACGAAAATGCTATTAACGTCAATACCAGGAGCGCTATTTGGCAGTGTTGCCACGTATGCCAGCACCACACCGCCGGTAGGCTGAGGGAGGACTTGGACATAAGCGGGTGGGGTTTGCACCAGGACGGAATCAATTGCCCACGACTCATTCTGATAGGACAAAAGGTAGATCGCATTGGCTTCAGAGTGTCTTGGCATACCAGGAACAGCCAGGGTCAAGCCGAGACTACTAGCTACGAGTTCCGAGACACCGGTATCCCAACCGAAAGGCGGCAACATGGCGATCTCGCTACTTCTGGACCACCTGCCGCGACCATAAACGCTGTGCATCAGTGTATTGCGATGTCTTCCGGCCGAGTCAATCGGCGCCCATAAGGCGTGGAGCCTACCCCTCTCATCCACCCCAGCCCTGACTGTACGGATTCCTGAGCCATCCGCGGGGCCCGGAATGATTGAAGCCCGGCCATCAGGGGCTAGAAGCACGCCGAAAAGGGGCGCGCCTGAATCATCCGCGACCCGGGGAACCGGTTCCTCACCACCGGCGCTCCACTCTATCGTAGGGGCGCCAATCAGAACAACGCCATCCCCCGTCCTCAGCACCCTCGGCGCCTCGACATAAACATTGCTCCCAAGCCTTGTGACTAGTCTCTCTGGCGTCCCAACCTGGACGCACGAATGGTTTGAAGTCGCCTCCATCGGCATGCCATCAGCCGGGCTTTGGAATACAGGTGGCTGTCCCAGGGAATAGCAGGACGCAGCGACGCACCCCCAAGCCAGTGGGAGGTGCGTCGACCGCTTGAGCAACAAAAGTCTCATTACTGTGCCTCTAAGGCCGTCGTCGGAGACTGGGAATGGTAACGAGATAGCTGCGTGCTGACCCAAAGCGCACATGGTTGGTCGCCTGCCCACGCAGCACGGATCGAATGTGCTGATCCGCCCTCGACCCCGCGCCAGAGCGAGCCTTGATGGCCGTAGAGGGGGTTCCCTGCACTGCGCCCAAATAGGAGGTGCCAGCCGACGCTTCAAGACGCAACGCCACGCCAAATGCAGCTTCCAAGTCGGCCGCGGTAACTCGGGTCGAGTCAATCCGGACCACGACGTCAACGTCGACAGCAGGGTTCCGGTGAATCTCAACGGCCCTTGCACTTTCAAGACGGCCCTGTGCAAGGACACGGACTCTGACCGGGCGGGCGGGCTCATTTCCTGACTCTTCAGCGCCGGCCGTTGCCCAGCCCTCGCACTCTTGGTACCAAGCTGAGATCCAAGTCCAGCTGCCGTCTGAATAGACGATGAAATCGCGCACCCAATGGCAGTTCGTCGACGGGGAGTCGATTGGGTCATCCGATCCTCCACCTCCAGGAATGGTTCCCTCGCCGCATGTGACTCCCGCTGCCTGGGGGCCACTTGCCCCGCTGCTTTGAGGGCCCTGGATAGTGCACTCGTCCTGGCAGTCGGTCCCATCGTCCGTGTCGACCGATACCTTGCTCTGCGCATTACCCCACTGGATTGTTGAAGGCCACGGGAGCTCTTTCCACGCAGAGTGGGTAGTGCTCGCCGAGAGCTTGAAGCCGCAATACCGGGGAAGGGTGAACTCGAGGTCGGTGGTTTTGGTCTGTGACCAATCCCACTCAAGATATCCGTCGCCCTGATCGCTGTGCGACCCACTGTGCACGACCTGATCAGTGCTTCTGCTGATCTGAGACCACGAGATCTCGTTCCTCCCGACGGACCCGTTGCTGAAATTCACGTCAGCCGCAATGTGTGTGTTGTTGGGGATAATATCCACGACCGTGCGCCAAACATTGATGACGGCTGGGCCCTCTTCCCCTCCGCCAACCGTGGCTGGCATTTGTGGCGCGCGCATCGACGCGTTCTCACGGCGAGTCTCGAACGCCACATAGCCACCGGGCTGCTGTGCGTAGACCTGCCGTAGCCACTGGTTGGCGGCCTCGTCCGACCGAACCACGTACGACACACCATTCGGTGTCAACGGAGCAGGAGGTGTCCCGTTTTCGGGGGCTGTAGGGATGTCAGCGCAACCGAGGGCACCCGCACACGCTGTGGCGACGACCACTGATGATAATCGCTTGAGCACATTCATGTACTGCCTCCGCTTGAGGAAGATCTATAGAAGGGCGAACGGTATCGCGCCAAGAGCTGCCGTTTAGATGTGGTCCTACCAGGAAGCGGAGTCGGCAGGCTCTATCGCGTCATTCATGGGGGTTACAAGCAACCGACGACAAGGTATCCCAATGCCTTCGAGGCGGCTATAGCTTTCCCGGCTGTCCTTCCCGGCTGGCTTTCCCGGCTGTCCTTCCCGGCTGACTTTCCCGGCCGTCCCATCCTCCCCACAGACCGCACGCGATCCCCGTCTCGCCCATCATGCCAGTCAATCCGGTCCCCCCGAACACCCTGCCAGGTCTGGCCCGCCACCCGCAATAGCTCCCGGTGATGGGGGCCACCGTTGCACCGCAGGCCTTTGCCCCGAACCGCTCGCCAATTGGGTATCGGTGTGGATCATGGCGATCCGCCCCCCATTCCCCATTCCCCATTCCCACCCCATCTTTCCCTATGCCCGCCGAACGCCTCCAACTCCTCGCCGCCGCATGGGCCGGCATCACCGTCTCCGAACGCTCCGCCTTCCAGCCCTTCCTTGCCTTCTACGACGCCCTCGGCGTGCCCGGCCCAACCCGCCGTCCCCCGACTACCAGTTCGAACTCCCTGTCCACGTCACCAACCGCGACGGCACCGAGACCACCCACATCACCGACTGCTGGCGCGCCGGTCACTTTGCCTTGGAGGCCAAGGCCACCGACACCCCTGACGGCAACGACAAGCCGCTCCGCAA
>JAWXBA010000184.1:0-3719 GCA_034439775.1 Gemmatimonadota bacterium
CGGTGGTGGGGCGCCGTTCCAGGGGTGTCGGGTTTCGGGTGCCAGGTGTCGGCAATGCCGATGCCTGAGGCGGCGGTCGTTTCCCGGCTGGCAACCTTCAGGATCGAGATCCAGCAGCTTAACGCGTGGTTCGGAGCCGCCGGCACCCGACACCCGGCACCCGACACCCGCTCACGTGGCCAGCCTTCGGACCAGAGGTACGCATGATCATCACCATTTCTCGCCAGTTCGGCGCCGGCGGATCGGAAGTGGCCCGGCGCGTGGCCGCGACGCTTGGGTGGGCGCTGGTGGACAACGAGGTGGTGGACCGGGTAGCCCAGCGGGCCGGCATGGCGCCGGAGGAAGTGGCGGCGCACGATGAGCGCGCGCCCGGCTTCATTGAGCGGCTGGCGCAGACGCTGGCCTCCAGTTCGCCCGATGTCATCTCCACCGATGAGACCCCGATGCCGGGGCGCACCGAGCAGAAGCTGGTGCGGCTGACCGAGTCGGTGGTGGCGGAGATTGCCGACCAGGATAAGGTGGTACTGGTGGGACGAGCCGCGCCGGCGGTGCTGGCCCGGCTGACCGGCACCCTGCATGTCAAGGTGGTGGCCCCGCGCGATTGGCGGATCTCGGTCGTGGCGCGACGCCTGGGTCTCGATCTGAAGCACGCCGAGAAGACCCTGAATGATGCCGACGACAATCGCCGCCGGTACCACAAGCAGTACTACTCACGCGACTGGGACGATCCCTGCAACTATGACATGGTGCTCAACACTGCGGCACTCGGCTTTGACGAAGTGGTCGAAGTGATCGTTGGCCGCGGCAAGTGGCGGTGGCCGTCGGAGACCAAGGAACGAAGGGCGTGATTGCCCTGTCCACCCCCACCCCAGGAGCATGCATGTCGAAGGTCCTGTCGGCCATGACCCTGCTGGCCCTGGTTGCCTGCGCCCCCAAGGAAGAGGCCGCTCCGACCGTCGTCGATGCGCCAGAAATGGCCGCCCCGGTGGCTGGCGACCCCGCCACCGCCGCGCCAGGCGATTCCACGATGGCCCGGGATACCGCCAAGGCTCCGTGAGCTGAAGGCCGCCCTTTGGGTCGTTCGTTTCAGGCGGCGAGGGGGTCGGGGCTCAGAGGGAGGGCCACCACCGTCGCGGCTTGGCCGCCGGCCATGACCGGCTGGCCGGGGAGTATTTCCCGGCGGAGCACCGCCAGTCCGAACCGTCGCGTCGGGGTCACCACGAGCGAGGTGAACTGGCCCACCTCCTTGCCGGCGGCAATCACCGCCTCGGATGTCAGCGCCGAGAGGTCATCCCAGACCAACCCCCGCAACTCCCGATTGGGATGCCCCCGGAAGTGCACCCGGGCCACCGTTTCCTGGCCGGTATAGCACCCCTTGGTGTAGGACACGCCGCCCAGTTCGTCGAAGGCGACTTCCTGCGGCAGGGTCTTCTCGCCGATTTCGCGGTCCAGAGTCGGCCAGCCGGCCAGCACCCGCGCCGTCTCCAGGTCATCACCCGTTCCCAAGACGGCCCCCACCGCCGCCAGCCGCGCCCTGGCGGTGGCCACAGCATCAGTGCTGCCGATCAGCAGGCCCCGAAACCATGCGGTGGGGGTGCCACAGGCAAGGTGCACCGCCCCTGCATCGGTGCTGACCAACCTTGCCTCCCCGGGAAGCGGGAACTCGCCGAGTCCCGCCAGGGGCAGCTTCTCGGCGGTGAGCTCTCCCAGCAACCAGGCAGCGACCCACTGGCCGGTCAGGTCGGTCACCCGGGCCAGCCGGGGCGGCAGGCTCCGCTTGAAGAGCTGCAGCGCGGTGTCCCTGGATTGTTCCGGTGCCACCAGGAGGAATCCGGTCTCGTCGCGGATGGACCAGAGGTCCAGAATGATCATTCCCTTGGGCGTAAGCAGGGCGCCATACACGAGGGAACCTGGGCCTGGCGTATCCAGGTCGTTGGTCAGCAATCCCTGCAGGCAGGTGAGCGCGCCTGGTCCTTCGACCCGGAAGATGGCGGGAGTCGACACGACTGCCGTGGCGCCATATCGGATCCGGTGGATGTCATGGTCATCGCGGTGCACCTGGAAATCGGGGCCTAGGGCCACGGCAGCTCCCTGGGAAGGTGCCCGGAGAAATCGTCCCAGACCAGGTCGGCGGCGGACAGATCTTCGCGGGGATGGGAGGTGGCCAGCATGGCAACCGTGAGCCCGGCAGCGCGGGCGGCCAGCATCCCAGGAACGGAGTCCTCCACCGCTACCGAATCCTCCGGATTGGCGCGGAGCAGATCCAACCCGTACAAGTATCCCTCCGGGCTCGGCTTGCAGTGGGTCACGTCCTCCGCGGCCACCACGGCGTCGATCAGGTCATGCATGCCGGTGGTCGTGAGGACGAACTCGATTTCCGAGCGCCGTGCGGCCGAAACGATCGCCATCGGGATCCCATCCTTGTAGGCTGCCTCGATGAACGCGATGGCGCCTGGGACCAGGTCCATCCGGTGGGCAATCGCCGCTTCGTAGGCCACGCCCTTCCGGGCCACCGCCTCCGCGAGCCGGTCACGATCGATCGGCCGCCCCGCGACCCCGAAGGCGTGGCGGAAGCACTCGCGATCGTCAAATCCCAGGAAGTCGCGGTAGTAGTCGGTGCTGGTGAGGGGAATACCGTAGCTGTCGAGCGCCGCGGTCAGCGCCAGGCGGTGCTGTTCCTCGTCGTTGATGATGACGCCGTTGAAGTCAAGGAGCAGTGATCGGGACATGGCTGGGGGCTGTCGGGTCTCAGGTCTCAGGGGTCCGGATGAGGGGAGGGCGAATGGCGATCGAGACTCACGATTCCTTGTGCGCCCAGACTAGCATCAAATCTACCCCCTTGAACCGATGAGAACGAATCGCCTCCCGATACCCAATACCTAGCCCACCAATCCCAGCGCCGCACCCACCACCTCCACCGGATGCACCACCGCCATCTCGATGCCCTCGGCCCGGAGCCCCGCACGGAACTGCATCAGGCAGCCCGGGTTGCCGGTGACCAGTGCCGCGGGGCGGGGGACCGCACTGCGGATTGTGGCAATCTTGTCGCGCAGGATCTGGTGCGACAGCTCGGGGTGGAGCACCGCGTACAAACCCGCAGCGCCACAGCAGCGATCGGCCCCCGGGAGCATCCGCACCCGCACGCCAGGGATGGCGTTGAGGACCGCCAGCGGCGCGTCGTGGACCCGCTGCGCATGCTGAAGGTGACAGGGTGGGTCGTAGACGATGTCCAGGTCAAGCTTTCGCATCGGGGGAAAGGTGGACTCGGCCAGGAGCTCGGTCACATCCCGTACCTTGGCGGCCACCCGGGCGGCCCGCGGGTCGTCCACCAGATGAGCGTATTCCCGGAGGAGGGCACCGCATCCGGCGCTGTTGACCACGATGACATCGGCGTCCACCGCGTCAAAGGCCGCGATGTTGCGGAGGGCCATCGCCCGGGCATCGTTGCGCGCCCCCGCGTGGGCATGCAGGGCGCCGCAGCAGCCCTGATCGGGCACCGCCACGACCGTGTGCCCGCACGCCTCGAGGACCCGGCGGGTCAGCAGGTTCACGTCGCGGAAGACGGTGTCCATGATGCAGCCGGTGAAGAGTGCGACGCGCAGAGGGGGTGTCGGGTATCGGGTATCGGGTATCGGGGGCTCCTCCTCACGACCGGCCTCCGGGTCTGCTGAGCCCTGATACCTGATACCCCGCTGCGTTCCACGCGTACTCTGTACCCC
>JAWXBA010000185.1:0-8767 GCA_034439775.1 Gemmatimonadota bacterium
CGACAGCCTTGACGACAGGCTTGGCGACAGCCTTGACGACAGGCTTGGCGACAGCCTTGACGATGGCCTTGGCAACAGGCGTGGCGGCGGGCTTCCGGGCCTCTGCCCGATCGGCCGCACGCTCGGCCTTGCGTTGAGCGCCTTCCCGTAGCTCGGCCATGATCCGATCGCTCTCCTCCTGGCTCATCAGGTTGCGGCGGACCGAATAGCGCAGCACTTCCTCCGCCGATTCGACCTGAAAATCCTGATGCCGGGCAGCCTGGCGAATCAGCGCGGAAAAGGCATCCGCCACCGGGCTGCGCAGTACCTGCGCGATCCCTGGGAGGGTCTCCAGGAGGGACGAGATCTGTGCACCGCCAAGCTCCGTGACCACTCGAACTCCTGCGCCAAGAGGGGGAAAGCGGAGGCATTGTACCACGGACCGCCCCGCCCGTCAAGAAACCGGCGTTCGATTCCTGCCGGATCTGCGGCGAAATGGCGCCAGACCTACCACGTAGTCCGAACAAACACCGACAGGTACCAGGAGTTGAGTCGGGTCCGGTTGACGATCGCCTGCCCCTGATCGTCCAGCGACTGGGCATCGAGATACCCCCCGTCGTACCGCACTCCTGACCAACCGGAAATCCGGTCTGAGAACCGTCCCCGGAGACCGACACCCCCGCCCCCCAGGAGCCCGCTTCCTCCCTTCAGCCCAGAGTACTTGACCTCCACCCCGGGCTCCATCGACACACCCCGCAGCAAGGGCCAGGCGGCCGTCGCGGTCAGGCCAAACAGGTTCTCATGGTTGCCCAGGGAGACGCCGGCGGTATCCCCGGCATTACGCTGGTAGCTCCACACGGTCCCCGTCATTACCCCATTGCCTGCCGGTGCTGTCACCATCCCCTCGAGGATCCACCGCAGTCCAGGCTGGTAGGCCCCCCGTGCCACCCCAAGTCCTGCATAGATATCGTCGCCGAAGCCGCTCAGGGTGACCCCGAGAGCGACCCGGGACTGACCCACCAGTCGATCGGCGCCAAGACGCAGGCGCCCCTCGACTCCCGCCCGGTAGTTGAGCGGGCCGGCCACGGGATCGACCACCGGGGTAAAGGTGCGGTTGGCGCGAAGGCTCCCGGCCGCCCCGAGATTCCACGCCCCGGCGGCAGCGGCCATCGCCACCGCGGCCGTCACCGAACCCCCGTTGGCATAGGCGTTCACCGGGAATCCGAGGAACGGGGACGAGACCGTGCCAAGCACGTCAAAATCGGCGGGCGACATCCGGTCCAGCCCGGTCGGCAGGTTGAGGACAAGACTCGCCACACCGAGGTCGCGCCCGAAGGTCCAGGCGACCCGCGCCTGGGTATCGGTAAAGCCAGTGACCCGGCGAAACCGGTTGTCCTGGCGGGTCAGCGAGGTGGCCGCCCAGTAGGTGCCGAGGTCAAGACTCAAGCGCCCGAACGTGGCGACCGCGCCAACCGGAATGGCCACCTGGGTGATGCGTCGAATGGGGAGTGGTGCGGCGAACTGGTAGCTGCGGGATTCGATCCCGCCGATCACGGCGGCGGAGCGTGGGGTGAGTTGCGCCTCAGCGCGAAGTGCGGGGAGCCCGGCACAGAGGAGGGCGACCGCCATGCGGCGCCCGGGCAGGATCAAGGACGAGGCACCACAAGGAGGATGGTCCCGATCAGTCCAATCAGGGTGGGGTCATCACGATTGAGTCCTTCCTGGACTTGGGCTCGCGACCGGGTGCGGGTCTGTTCACCGCTCCGCTGCTCCAGGACCGAGGCGGTGCTGGGCGACACCAGGGACACGGCCCGGCCCAAGCTCTGCGCCCGGGCCTGTGAAGCCGCGATCATCCGGTCGGCACCGATTCGAACCGCAGCGGCCAACCGCTGGGTTTCCGCCACTCGCCCCCGGGCATCCCCGTACCCACCGTCCATCAGCACGGCCGACGCAAACCACCGACTGGCGCTGCCGAAGTCGCCGCGGTCCTCGGCTTCCAGCCCCCGTGAGAACGAGAGGAACGCCTGCAGGTCGGCGGTGGGGCGCTCCTCGATTGCGCGGCGCTCCGCCGGTGTCGGCACGATGCCCAGCTGACCGAGCAGGTCGAGCACGAGGGTCTTCTCGAGATCGAACAGCCGCTGCAGGCGGTCCTCGCCCACCCCGCTCGCACCGATGGTGCCATCGGCGGTGGTCACCACGTTGGCCGCGATCTGGATGCCGTTGCCCGTGGTCAACTCCCGGACCGATCCCTGGACCACGCGGCTGGCGCCCAGGATCCGCCCGGAACGGGCCGCCAGGTCGCCGGCAACCTGCCCCTGCGCCACCAGTTCCAGCTCGTCGGCAATGGCCTGGACGCGTTCCCGTTCCAGCAGAGTCAGCCGACCGATCTTGGACAGGTCGGAGATGACCAGATGGGTCAGCCCGCGGCCCAGCGGGCGCAGCGCCTCGTCATGGCCCAGGTACTGGAACGGCAACACGGCGATGGCGCGATCAGTCAGCGCGGGGGTGTCCTGCAACCGTTCACGTGCCACGGCGTCCCGGGCTTCCGCGGCCAGTTCGAGGCGATCCAACACGTTCAGCCGCGCCTCGACCTCCCCGCGCTGGCCGCGCGAGCCGCCCAGGGCGCCAGCGGCCTGATACGCCTCGCGAGCGCCGCGGAGATCACCGAGCTTTTCCTGGGCCAACCCGAGGTGAAGCCTCGCCTCGAACTGCTCCGGGTCGAGGGCCAGCGAGGCGGCCAGGATGTCCCGGGCCGTCAGGAAATTTCCGGCCCGGTAATGGGCCACCCCGGACCGGGTGATCAGGTTGGCGTCGTCGGGCCGCGCCGCGCGCTCGGTGTCGAGGACACCGAGCTGCTCCGGAGTGATCGTCGTGGGCTGCATGCCGCCAGCACACCCGGTGGCAAGGCCACCGAGCGTGAGCAGACAAACAGCAACGGCACAACGACTTGCGGGCATTCCCTTGATCCTGGGGTTGGAGTGGTATCCCACCAATCTAGGGTTGGTCGGATGGGTGGGAAAGGGAGGCCAGGTTACTGGGGACGATCGAAGATCCGGCCCCACCGGATCGAAGTCAGGAACGGCAGCGGCTTGTAGGTGGAGGCATCGTAGCTGAAGTACACGAACCAGGGACGCCCGCGCACGTTTTCCTTGGGAAGGAAGCCCCAATAGCGGCCGTCATAGCTGTCATCGCGATTGTCGCCCATCATGAAATAGTGGTCGGCAGGCACCACGATCGGCCCCCAGTCCTGCAGATCCGGCTGGTAGCTGGAGGACTCGCGTCCGACGAAATCGCGCAGCTGCCACTGCCGCATCCGCTCCCGCTGGTAGGGATCGGCGCTCGCTGCGATGTTGCCATGGCGGGCCCATGGCTCCTCGATCCGTAGACCATTCCGGATCAGGACGCCACTCTCCATGGCCAGGGTATCACCGGGTGCGCCGACGACGCGCTTGACGACCTTGATGTCCTCCTCGACCGAGTCGAAGACCACCACGTCATCGACCTCGGGATCGCGCACCTTGGGCAGCCGCTTGTGGATCAACGGTACCTCGGCCCCATACAGGAACTTGGTGACGAACAGGAAATCCCCGACCAGCAGGGTGTTTTCCATGCTGCCACTGGGAATCCGGAACGCCTCGACCAGGAAGGTGCGCAGGAAGAACCAGACCACCAGGGCAATGGCGATGGATTTGGTCCAGTCCCACAGCCAGCCGAAGAAGCCCCCGCGCGGTTGCTTGCTCATGGCTGTTCCACCCAGTCGGCAATGAAGAGGTTGGTCTCACCGGGATTGGCCTGGTTCCGGTTGGAGGCCCAGACCAGCTTCGTCCCGTCCGGGCTGAACATTGGAAAACTGTCAAAGTCCGCGAACTGGGTCACCTTTTCCAGCCCCGACCCGTCGCTGTGCACCAGGTACAGGTCGAACATGCTGCCCCGCGGATTCTCGTAGTTCGAGGAGAACAGGATCCGCTGCCCGTCAGGGTGCCAGAACGGGGCAAAATTGGCGCCACCCAGCTGGGTCACCTGTCGGGCCTCGGTGCCGTCGGCATTGGCCACCCAGATCTCCACCTTTGCCGGACGCACCAGCCGGTCCGCCAGCAGGCCAAGGTAGTCGGTCGAATCGGCGGCGGTCTGGGGGTAGCCGGCCCGCCAGACGATCTGGGTGCCGTCCGGCGAGAAGAACGCCCCACCATCATAGCCGACCCGGTGGGTCAGCCGCCGCAGGTCCGATCCATCCAGGTTCATCGAATACAGCTCGATGTCGCCATCCATCGTACTGGTAAAGACGATCCGGGAGCCGTCAGGCGACACGGTGCTCTCGGCATTGTACGCGCCATTGCTGGTCAGCTGCCGCAGGTCGCCGCCATCGGCGGCCCGGACCGAGTAGATCTCCAGGTGTCCCAGCGGCCAGACGTAGCCGCGGCTGCGATCAGGATCGGCCGGGCAGGCCACGTCGTGCGCGTGGGTGCTGCTGAAGAGCACCCGCTGGTCGTTGTCATAGAAGTAGCCACAGGTGGTGCGCCCCTGGCCATTTGAGACCCGGCGCATTCCCGACCCGTCAATATTCATCACATACTCCTGGTCGCACCCCTCGCCCACCGCCTCCTGGCGCTGGAACACCAGCTGCTTCCCATCTCGGGAGAAGTACGACTCAGCGTTGTTGCCGCCGAAGGTCAGCTGGCGGATGTTCCGAAGGCGCACCTCGCCCGCTTCTGGCCCGACATAAACTTCGCTGGCAGGCGTAGTGGCCGGCGCGGCCTCCTCGCCGGTCGGGGTGCAGCCCGCGGTGAGGAACAGCAGCAGGGATAGCGGGTGCCAGGCACGAGAAATCATGAAGACAGCGGCTCCTTGGGTAGACGGCCCTGAACCGGGACCGGAACAGCCCCAGACAGGCAAATATATACGCGAAAAGGAGGGCCGAAGGTTCAGGCGCCGAGCGCGGCGGCGATCCGGGCGCCGTGCCCCTTGGTGCGGACCCGGTCAAACCGGTGGGTCAGCACGCCATCCGGCCCGATGATGAAGGTGGTGCGGTGGAGCCCGATGTACCGACGACCGTAAAGAACTTTCTCCCCCCACACCCCATAGGAGATGGCGGCAGCCCGATCGGGGTCAGACAGGAGGGTGAAGGGCAGCTTGAACTTGCGACGGAAACGCTGGTGGGACACGGTATCGTCGGGGGAGACACCGAGCACCTCCACCCCGGCAGTCTGGAGGACCTGCCAATGGTCCCGCAGCTCGCAGGCCTGGACGGTGCAGGTCGGGGTGTCGTCTTCAGGGTAGAAATACAGCACCACCCGGCGACCACGGTAGTCGGCGAGGCTGTGGGTGACACCGTCATGCCCCACCAGGGCGAACGGCGGGGCGGGATCGCCCGCCTCGACCCGGCCGCTGGTCAGGGAACCAACCGCATCGCGGCCACGACCGGTCGCCGCACCCGAAGGATCGGCGCCTCGCCGCCGCGACGCAGGTCGCGATCGAGGAGGTTCCATTGCACGAACCCGTCTTCCGATCCCGGCTCCAGGAGGTAGGCGGCCAGGACGCCGAGCCGCTGGTCGGTCGACACGTAGTACCAGCCGGAGGGGACCGCCAGCTCCCGGGCCTGCCAGCGACCTTCCAGGATCACGGTGCGGTGCCCCTCGAACACCCCCGGTGAGGCGGTGAGGCTGTCGATCCGGAACCCCTCGCCCGGTCCGCGCCACGACTCCTCCAGTCGGGACACGATGACCCCATGGAGGCGCAACGCCTCGGCCAGGTGGGCGTGCTGGGGGGGCAGCAGGTACCCGGCCGGGATCGCTTCCTTGCGGGACGCCACGAATCGATCGATGACCGGCATGGTGATGGTGCGGAATTGTCCCGTACGCTGGCGCCGGGCAAACCCGCCGGCGCCTTCACTGCCCGCAGTCGTGAGCTCCGCGATCACCGGTGCCATGTGCGGAGGTGCAGGAATGCTCCGAATACCAACCGAATCGGGCCGCCGCGCGCTCGAGGCCGCGATCACTTGCCGCACGGTCTCGCGCTCGGCCGCCACGAAGCGCAGGATCTCCAGCACGAAGTTGTAGCTGGCCGAGACCCGGGTGGCGAAATCGGCGTTGCTGTAGGCCTCGCTGAGGATGGCCATCCGGCCCCGCATGCCCATCCAGTTCACCCCGAACCGCGGCCGGGCATCGTAGGTCCACCACCCCTGCGTCAGCGAGTCCGGGTGCTGGTTCTGGAAATTGCCGTAGTCAAAGATTTCCTGGCCGTGACGAGACCGCACCTTGGACCGCACCTCCGGCAGCAGCCGGTTGCGGACGAAGTCGTTGGCGGGACTGGAATTGGGATTGAGCCCCGGGGCATAGGTCAGCACATAACCATGATAGCTGCCGTTGGTGGTGTGCAGGTCGATCAGCAGGTCCGGATCCCAGGCCTCGAGCAGGGCGGCCGCGGCGCGGGTCTCCGGCGCCTCCTGCTTGATGTAGTCGCGATTCAGGTCCAGACCCATGCCGTTGGGACGGAGCCCCACCGTGTCGGGGCCGTTCTGGCCGGCGCGCTGGCGGGCCCCGGGCCCAAAGGCGTCGTTGCCGTCGCTGTTGTAGATCGGCACCACGATCAGCACGATGGAATCCAGCAGCGGCCGCAGCGGCCCCACCGTCAGGTCGCGGAGCAGCATCATCGCCGCTTCCTTGCCCTCGACTTCGCCGCCATGGATGTTGCCCTGCAGGTAGATGACCGGCTTGCCGCTGCGGTGAGCGGCGGCAGGACCGTCCACCAGCGGACGCGAGGCGACGATGTAGGGAATGGCGCGCCCCTGGGCACTGGTGCCCATCGTCCCGATCCGGATCCCGGCCCCCCGGCGAGCCAGCGAATCGAGAAAAGCCACCACCTCGGCATGCGAGGAGGTGGCTTGATACCGGGTCCGCTCCGCGGTAGTCGTCTGGGCTTGTGCCAGCCCGACGACCGACATGAGCGCAACAACAATCGGCACCGCAGACTTCATTGGACTGGCTCCCGGCCAGAGACTTGTCGCCGCTCCACCACCGTGACCACCACCGCCCCGCCATTCTGGAGGCGTTCACCACCACTGACCACCACCTGCTCCCCGGGCTGCACCCCGCGTACCTCCACGAAGCCGGGAGTCCGCACGCCAAGCTCGATCTCACGCCGCGTCACCTTCCCATCGGCCACGATCCAGACGGCATTGGTGCCCTGGAGCGGCTGGATCGCATCCTCCGGCACCACGGTGGCATCGGGGCGGGTGGCGACGACCAGCCGGGCCTCGATGAACATTCCCGCCGACAGCTCCCGGCGCGGGTTGGCCACCCGGGCCTTGATGGTGATGGTCCGTCCCGGAAGCTGGACGACCGGGTCCACAAAATCCACCACCCCGCGAAACTCGCGGCCCGGCAACGCCGCCACCCGGAAGTCCACGATCTGACCGAGCGCCAGTTGTTCCGCGAAGCGCTCGGCGACCTGGAAGCTGGCCCGCTGGGGGTCCACCGTCTGCAACACCACCATCCGGCTGCTGGAATTGACATAGTCTCCCAGGCTCACGAGCCGCTGTCCCGCCACCCCGGTAAACGGTGCCCGCACCACCGTGCGTGCCAAGCGCAGGGACAGCAGATCCAGGTCGGCCTGCGCGCTCCGCAGACTCGCCTCAGTCCGCTCCAACTCCGCCGTGGTCGAGGCGCGCTCGGCGGCCAGCGACCGGGTGCGCTCGGCACCCTGCCGGGCCAGGTCCCGGGTGGCTTCCGCGCGGGCCACCTGGGCCTTGAGCTCCTGGTCATCGATCCGGAACAACGCCGCGCCCTGGGCCACCGGGCCACCCTCCCGGACCAGGATCTCCACGATCCGTCCATCCACTTCCGGCCGCAGCTCGATGCTCTGCATCGCCTCGACCTGGCCGGTGGCGGCGACCGCATCCACGACGGTATCGGCCCAGGCCACCACTACCTCCACCGGAACAGGCCCCTGGGGGCCGCGCCCCCCAGCCCCTCCTGCCGCCGGGGTGGCGGCACCATTGCCACACGCCGCCAGCGCCAGACAGGCCCCGACCATCCCGATCTGCCTCACATCGCCACCTTTCCCGCGCGCGCGCGGCCATGCCACCCACCAGGAAATACCATCATTCGGCGTCCATCGCCGCGGCGGGGGCCGGCTGCATCTGCCGGGCCCGGCGACGGGCAAATACCGCATCGAACAGGCTGTACACCACCGGCACGAGATACAACGTCAGCAGCGTCGAGAGCAGGATGCCACCGACGATGGCGTACCCCAGCGGCCGACGACTGGCGGATCCCGCCCCGAGCCCGAGGGCGATCGGGAGCGCCCCGGCGATCGTGGCGATCGAGGTCATCAGGATCGGGCGCAGCCGAATCCGACCGGCTTCGGCCACCGCTTCCATCGTCTCCATGCCACGCGCCTTGAGCTGGTTGGTGTATTCCACCAGGAGAATCGAGTTCTTGGTGACCAGGCCAATCAGGAGGATCATCCCGATCTGGCTGTACAGGTTCACCGTGGATCCGGTCAGCTTGAGGGCAAAGACAGCGCCCGCCACAGCCAGCGGCACCGCCAGCAGGACCGTGAACGGGTGGACCAACGATTCAAATTGCGAGGCCAGCACCATGAACACGATGATCAGTGCCAGGAGAAACGCAAAGTAGAGGGCCGATCCGCTTTCGCTCAGCTCGCGGGATTCGCCGGAGAGGGTGGTCTGGCTGCCGGCCGGCAGCAGCTCCGCGGCCACGGCGTTCAGGGAATCAAGCGCTTCGCCCAGGGTAAACCCCGGCGCCAGGCTGGCACTGAGGGTAAAGGC
>JAWXBA010000186.1:0-9256 GCA_034439775.1 Gemmatimonadota bacterium
GCCGCCATTTCCGACCCTTCACTCTTCGTGCTTGGCGACATGCCCGATGCCGCCACCCTCCACGCCGAGGCGACAGAGCGCGCCCCCTCAGTGCTCTCCACCGAGGCGGCGGTCACCGCCGCCCGTGCCCGGATCCAGAGCAGCAAGTCCACCTACTGGCCCAGCTTGAGCCTGAGTGCCTCGACCGACTGGTCGGGAAGCGATCGCAGCGATTTCACGTTGTTCGGCAGTCGCCGGCTGAACCTTGGCCTGAGTTGGCAGATCTTCAATCGCTTCGGTCGCGAAACGCAGGTGGCACAGGCCCAGGTGGCGCTGGAAACCGCCGAGGCCCAGGCCGCTGATGCCCGGCGCCAGGTCTCGGCCCAGCTCACCACCCAGCTCGCCAACCTGACCGCCGCACGCGAGCGGATTGCCGTCACCGAGCTCAAGGTCCGCGCCGCCACCGCCAACGTGAATGTCCAGCGCGAGCGCTACCGGCTCGGCTCGGTCAGCATCAATGACTTGGGCATTGCCCAGGACCAGCTCAACCAGACCGAGGAGCAGGCCGTCTCCGCCCGGTTCGACTATCTCCGCGCCAAGGCCCAGATCGAAGCAACGATTGGTCGGCCGCTATGACCACCTCCATCGACACCCAGGCCACCGCCCTCACGCCCAGCGCCAGGAACATCATGCGACAGCTGACCCGGACCGCCGCCACCCTGAGCACCTTGCTGCTGGTCCTGTTCGCCGCCTGCACCAAGGACGATGCCGCCGGTGCGGACGATGGCACGGCCGCCGCCGATTCCAGCGACACCGGCGGCAGCGCCCCGGTGGTCCTCCCAGTCGTGGGCGAGGAGGTCCGGGTCGGCGACCTGGTTCTTTCCGTCACCACCACCGGCCAGGTCCGCTCCGAGGCCAGCGCCAGTATGCGGATTGAGATCGCGGGCACCGTGACCGAGGTGCTGATCCGACCCGGCCAGCAGGTCCGCAAGGGCCAGCCGATGGTGCGGCTCGACACCATCCCGTTCACGATCGCCGTCCGCGAGGCGGAAGCGGCGCTCGATGTGGCGCGGCTGCAGCTCCGCGACAACATCATGCCCGACTCGATCGTCAACGGCCGGATGCCAACCGGCGATCGGCTTCGCAACGCCGAGATCCGTGCCGGACTGCCCGCGGCGCAGGCCCGGCTCGACAAGGCCCGGCTCGACCGCGAACGGGCCACCATCATCGCCCCGTTCGATGGCACCATCGACCAGGTCAAGGTCTCGCCGGGGGAACGCGCCTCGGCCGGCACCGAAGTGGCCGTGGTGGTGGACCTGACCAACCTGCGGATCGAGGCATCGGTGCTGGAGCACGACCTGCCCTTTATCCGAGTCGGAGGCGACGCCACCATCACCACCGCCGCCGCACCGGGTCAGGCGGTCAGCGGGCGGATCTCCGCCATCCTGCCGCTGGTGGACAGCACCACCCGCGCCGGGCGCGCGATCATCAATGTCCGCAATCCGGGGAGCGCCAGCTCGGGTGGACCGATGCTGCGCCCGGGGATGTACGCCGACGTGCGCCTGGAGGCGACGCGACTGACCGGCCGGACCGTCGTGCCGGCCCGGGCCGTGATTGAGCGCGACGGCCGCCCCCTGGTCTTCGTGGTGCGCGACGGCCGGGCCCAATGGACCTACATCCAGCCGGGCCGGACCAATGGCTTGGAGACCGAGGTGCAACCCGACAGCGTCAGCGGCCTGATTCCCCTCAAGGCTGGCGATATCGTCCTGATCGATGGCCATGTCACCCTGACCCACGACGCCCCGGTCCGCTTGATTGCCCGGGCCGAGCGGCAGCAGTAAGACCACCGATGTCTGTCGCCTCGTCGGCGCTGCGGCGCCCGGTCACCACCGTCGCCGTAACCCTCGCGCTGATCATGCTCGGCGCCGTCTCCCTGAGCCGGCTGCCGGTGTCGCTGCTCCCCGATGTCACCCTGCCGGTGCTGACGATCCGCACCGCCTACCCGGGGGCGGCCGCCACCGAGGTCAGTCGTTTCGTGGCCGAGCCGGTGGAGGAGGCGATTGCCGCCACACCGGGGCTGGTGGACATCCGTTCCATCAGCCGCAACGGCGAGGTGACCACCACGCTCCAGTTTGCCTGGGGCACCGACATGCCCAAGACGGTGCTGCTGGTGCGCGAGCGGCTCGACAACGCCCGCGGCCGTCTTCCTGATCGGGCCAGTCGCCCGACCCTCCTGACCAGCGATCCAGGCGAGCGGCCGATCGCGGTGCTCGGCCTGACCGGCCCCGGCGACCTGCGTTCGATTGCCCGCACCGCCCGCGATGTCCACGCCCGGCGCCTGGAGCAGCTGGCCGGGGTGGCCAGCGTGGCCGTAGTGGGCGACCCGAAAGACGAGATCCGGGTCGATATCGACCCCGAGCGAGCCCGGGCCCTCAACATCAGCCCCGACGACATTGCCACCGCCCTGCGCAACGCCAACGCCAACGCGCCGGGCGGCACCATTCGGCGCGGTCAGTTCCGCTACTCGATGCGGGCCCTGACCGAGTTCACCGAGCCGCGCGAACTGCTCGAAGTCCCCGTCGGCCCCGCCCGCAGTGGAATCCGGCTGGCCGACATCGGCTCGGTGACCTTGGGCCTGGCCGATCCCACCACCATCACCCGGCTCGACGGCGGGTCGGCGGTGGGTCTGGTCATCTACAAGGACGCCGGCAGCAACACTGTCTCGGTCACTCGCGGCGTCTATGAGGCGATCGAGTCGCTCGCCGCCGAGTTCCCCGATGTCCGCATGCACGTGGTGGCGGCCCAGGCGGAATTCGTTTCCGACGCCCTCTCCAATCTGGGCCAGGAGATCATCGTCGGCGGCGGGATGTGCCTGCTGGTCATCATGATGTTTCTGAACGACTGGCGCTCCTCGGTGGCGATCGGGATCATGATCCCGCTCTCGGTCATCGTGGCGCTGACGCTGCTCCAGGCCCTTGGCGTCACCATCAACATCCTCTCGCTGGGCGGGTTGGCACTCGGGGTGGGCCTCCTGGTGGACAACGCCATCGTGGTGGCCGAGGCCACCGGCAGGCTCAGGGAGGCCGGGATGCCGCTGTACGACGCGGCACGGCAGGCCGCCGAAGAAGTGGCGGGCCCGCTGACCGCGGGCACCCTGACCACGATCCTGGTGTTCGGGCCGATCGTGTTCGTGGAGGGACTCGGTGCCGCCCTGTTCCGCGACCTCTCGCTCAGCGTGGTGCTGGCGGTGGGTGCTTCCCTGGTGCTGGCGCTGACGCTTCTGCCGGTGATGATGGTTGGGCTCCATCGCAATCGGCCCGCCGCCCCGCCGGTCGCCCGCGAGGACAAGACCGGATTTTCCAAGGTTGCCGAGCGCCTCGCCGATGGCTATGAGGCCGGGATGACCTGGTGCATCCATCGGCCGTGGCAGGTGTTCGTGACCGGCGTCGGCCTAACCGTGCTGACCGTCTACCTCCTGAACATCCTGCCCAAGGAAATCCTTCCCCAGGTGGACGAGGGGATGGCAGTGGCGGTGCTGACCCTCCCCGAAGGCACTGCCATCGAGGAGACGACCCGGCAGGCCGCCCGGATCGAGGAGGCTGCCAAGGCGCTGGGCAGCGTTGGGATCTATTCCCGGATTGGCCGCGCCACCGACGAAGAGGTACTGGCCAGCGCAGACCAGGGGTCGGCGGCGGTGGCGCAACTGATCCTCCCGGCACCCGAGGGAATGGCCGCGGCGGATTTTGCCCAGCGCATTCGCGCGGCACTGCCCGACCTGGCCGCCGGACGGCTGGCGATCGACCTGGCCGGCCAGTCGGAGTTCGGCAGCCTGATCGGCCGCGAGGGACGCCTGATCCGGGTCGAAGTCTCGGCGGCCCGAGTTGAGGAAGCCGGGCACTGGGCCGACTCCGCCCGTGCCCTGCTCGGCACCATCCCGACCTTGACCGATGTACGCGATGCCTTTGCCACCACCCAGCCAATCGTGGAGATCGGCCTGGCCCGCGACCGGATTGCCCAGCAGGGCCTCTCGGTGAACCAAGTGGCCAACGCGCTCGCCGGTGGGCTCGGCGGCGTGGCGGCGTCGGAGCTGCGCGAGACCGACCGTCGCACCCCGATCACGGTGCGTTTTGCCGGCAACGCCAACGAAGATTTGGCGGTGGCGTTGCAAATCCCGGTGCGGGGCATTCCGGTGGGCCAGCTCGTCACCGTGACGGAGACCCGCGCCCCGATCGAGGTGGTGCGCGTCAACCAGCGCCCGGTCCAGGTGGTCGAGGCGTCGGTGGAAAGCGGCGGCACCGCCCGGGCCACTGAGGACACCGAGCTGCTCCTGTCGGGAGTTTCCCTGCCGGCAGGAATCGAATGGCGGGTGACTGGCGCCGACGCCGAGCGGCGCCGGACGATGGATGAATTGACGCTGGTGGCGGTGCTGGCGGTGGCGCTGGTCTTCCTGGTGCTGGCCGGCGAGTTCGCCTCCTTCTCCACCCCGTTCCTGATCATGCTGATCGTGCCGCTGGCCGGCGCCGGCAGCCTGGTGCTGCTCTGGCTGACGGGGCAGAGCCTCAACGCAGTGTCGTTGATCGGCATCGTGGTCATGATCGGCATTGCCGACAACGACGCGGTGGTCAAGATCGACGCCATCAATCGCTTCCGGGCGCAGGGGCATGGGATCGACGAGGCGATCCACCTCGGCGGCCGGCAGCGGCTCCGGCCGATCATCATGACCTCGATCACGACTCTGGTGGGCGTACTGCCGCTGATGTTCGGCTTTGGCAGCGGCGGCGAGCTGTACCAGCCGCTGGCGGCAAGTGTCATCGGCGGCTCGGTCAGTGCCCTGCTGGTGACGCTGTTCCTGCTGCCCACCGCCTACTCGGTGGTGGAGAAGTGGAAGGAGCGGCGGGCATGATCCTCTGGGCGGCCAAGCGACCGGCGGTCATCTGGGCCACCGCCATCATGATCATCCTGGCGGGGGCGGTCTCGTTCACGCGGCTGCCGCTGGCCACCAAGACGGTGGTCGAGTTGCCGCAGCTGGCCATCAGCGCCAGCTGGCCAGGAGCCTCCTCCGAGCTGCTCGAGATGTATGTCACCTCCCCGATCGAAGAAGCGATCCAGGGCGTCCGCGGAGTCCGCAGGACCGAAAGCGAGTCGGGAGACCGCCGAGCGGCCTACATCCAGGTCTCCCTCGACCCGACGGTGGATGTCCAGATGGTCCGGCTCGGCATCCTGGAGCGGCTGGAGATCCTGCGCCGCGAATTTCCGGTCGGGGTTACCCAGCCCAGCGTGCAGAACTACGTCCCCCAGGATCTGGCCGAGGAAGTGCTGCTCCGCTACACCCTGGCGGGGCCGTACACCCCCGGCACGATGCAGACGGTGGCCCGGGACCAGATCACGCCGCGCCTGAGCGCCATCCCGGGAGTGGCCGGGGTCAATACCCAGGGCGGCGCCACCACCGGCATTGCGGTCTCCTACGATGCCTCCCGGATGCGCCAGCTGGGGATTTCTCCCGATCGGATCCGGGAGGCTCTCAACGACTCCAGGCGGGTCGAGGCGCTGGGCGAGGAACTGGCCGGGACCACCAAGATCCCGGTGATCCTCCGGGATCAGCCCCATGACTACACCGACCTCAACGACCTCCCGATCCGCGGTCCCGGCAACCGGATCTTCAAGCTCGGCGAGCTGGCCGCGGTCCGCCTGCAGGAAGACACCCGGGGAATGTTCTTCCGCTTCAATGGCGAGACCTCAGTGGTGGTGGAGATCTCCCGGCTCCCCACTGCCGATGCCATCAAGACCGCCGCCGCGGTGCGCGAGGCGATTGTCCGACTGGAAGCGCAGCTCCCGATCGGGATCCGGTTCCACCTCCGCAGCGATGAGAGCGTGGCGCTGGGCAAACAGCTGACCGACCTGTCACGGCGGGGCGCCATCGCATTCGTGGCAGTGCTGCTGGTCCTGGCGCTTACCCTTCGCAACCGGCGCTCGGTGGCGCTGGTCATGATCAGCGCAGCAGTGGCAATCTCCGGCACCGCCCTGGGGCTCTACCTCCTCGATATCCCTGCCAACCTGCTCACCCTGGCCGGGCTCGGCATGGGAATCGGGATCCTGGTGCAGAACGGGCTGATCGTGGTGGAACGGCTGCGTCACGAGCCCGACACCCCTGAGGGGCGCGCCACCGCGGGGCGACGGATCACCCCGGCTGTCGTGGGCGCCACCCTCACCACCGCGATCGTGCTCTTCCCGTTCCTCTATCTCCAGGGCGACACCCGCGCCGCCTTCATGCCCTTTGCCGCCGCCTTTGCGCTGGCGTTGGGCTGGTCGGTCATCGCCTCGGTCGTGATGCTGCCTGCCCTCGGCGCGGGACACGGCCTGCCCGCGCGCGGCTGGCCCCGGATGATCCGCTGGTACACACGGGTGGCCGCGCGCCTGATCCGATGGCGGGTGGCAATCCTGGTGCTGACCACCGTCACCCTCGGCGTGCTCACCTGGGGGTTCATTGCCAAGGTGCCACGATCGTCGTTCGGCAACTTCGGCGGACAGCAGACCACTTTGAATGTAGGACTGACCTTTCCGCGCGGTTCGGATCCTGAGGCAGTAGACCGAGGAATGCGTGAGTTTGAGCAGATTGCAGTCGGGCGACAGGGAGTGGCTAGCGTCCAGACCAGCGGCAGCATCGCCAACGGCCAGATGCGGGTGGTCTTTACCGACGAGGCGGCGCTGACGGCGATCCCGCTGATCATGCAGGAGGAGATGACTCAGCGCGCCATCGTCGTCGGCGGTGCCCGGGTCAGTGTCTACGGCCAAGGTCCCGGATTCTCCTCCGGTGGTGGTGGTTCCGGCGCCTCGGCCCGGATCAAACTACTCGGCTATTCGTTCAGCGGGGTGGAGCAACTGGCCAAGGATCTCCAGAAGCGGCTCGAAGTCATTCCCCGGGTCCGCGACGTAAACATCAACGCCGGCAGCATGTTCGGCTCCGAGCGGGCGGTCTTCGTGACCCTCGAACCCGACCGCGCCGCGATGGCGCGCTACGGGGTCACCTCCACCATGCTGGCCGGCGCGGTCAATCGCGAGGTCAATGGTGGCACCGGTGGCACCCGGATCGATTTTGACGGCGAGGAGATCCTGGTGACGCTCAAGGTGGCCGGCGCCCAGGCGCGGTCCTTGGACGACCTCCGCAATGCCGTAGTTCCCACCGCCAACCAGGCGCCGGTCAGGATCCGCGACCTGGCCATGGTAGGCGAACGCGAGGGCCTCTCCACGATCCAGCGGCAGGACCAGCAGTATGTCCGGATTGTGGGCTACGACTTCCGGGGTCCTGCCCGCCTGCAGCAGCGGATCCACAAGGCGTTCATGGAGTCTATTTCGGTGCCGCCGGGCTACACCGTGGCCGACGATCAGTACACCTGGGGCAACGACGAGAGCCAGAAGGGGCTCTGGCTGGTCTTTGGCGCCGGGGTCCTGCTGGTGATCCTGGCGGTGGCGGCGGTCTTCGACTCCACCTGGGCGGCGGCGATGGTCTTCCTGAGCCTGCCGCTGGCGCTGGCGGGAGTCATCGCGATCTTCTGGGGCACCGGCACCTCGTTCAGCCGAGAGGCGGCGGTGGGCGTCATCCTGGTGGTGGGGCTGGCGGTGAACCAGTCGATCCTGCTGGTGGACGGTGCCTTGGAGCGACGCCGCCGCCGCGCCGGGCTCGATGCCAACGGCCTGCCGAGCCGGATCCTCGGCCCGCTCACCCCGACGGACGTGCTCTTTGCAGCGCGGAACCGCGCCGGGATGATCACCCTCGTCACCCTGACCACCCTGGCCAGCCTGCTGCCGCTGGCCATCGGCACCAAGACCACCGACATCTTCGGCTCGATCGCGCTGGCCACCGTCGGCGGCACCCTGGCGGGCACCTTCGGAGCGCTGTTCATCCTGCCGGCGCTGCTCTCGGCGGGGCATCGTGGTGGCAAGGGCCGCGGCCCCCGGGGCGGCGTGAAGAAGCCCGGCTGGTGGGCGCGGTGGCGGGCCCGGCGGGCGGAGCGGAAGGCGGCGCGTGCCGCGGCAGAGGTGCCGGCGACGGCGTGAATTTGTGCGGGTTCCCGCGGGTAAACCCGCGGCTCGGCGTACCGACGCCGCCTTGTGCGCGTCGCTCGCGGGTAAACCCGCGGCTCGGCCAGGTGCGTCGCTGAAGCGACGGGGTAGTCGTGTTTCCCCGGGGCATGCTGCTGATGCCCGCGTGGACCTCGGTGCCCGGCGTAGGGGCGCGCCTCCGGCGCGCCCCTACGCGCATCAAGACCCCTATCAAGGCTCGCGCGCAGCGCGGGCAGGCGGGTGCAGGGAGAGATGGGTTGGCCCCACGCACCGCATGGGGACTTGACCTATCATACTGACTATGCTACCTACTAGCATACCATGAAAACGCTCACCGCACTCACCCTCCGCAAGAAGCTTGGTGCCACTCTCGACGAGGTGGCTCAGGCGGGCGTCCCCATTCTGGTCACCAGGGGCAATCGGCCGCTGGCCGTGCTGATCTCGCCCGAGGAGTATCAGGCGCTCACAGCGGGCCGAACCGAGCGCCTGACCCACGCTGCCACCCGCGTCGCCGAATGGCGGCGGGAATACCTGGGGGGCAAGTCACAGTTCGACCCCGTAGAATTGGTCCGCAAAGGCCGAGACCGCCGGTGAGGGTCGTGGACGCATCGGTCGTTCTGTCCTGGCTGCTGAAGGATCCGATCTCAAAGCCAGCCAGGCAGGCGCTTGATGACCACGTGAACGGATCCAACCCGGCCGTCGCTCCGGAGCTGCTGCAGTACGAAGTCACCAACGTCCTGGCGCGGGGGGCTGGCCTGCCGGCGGATGCGGCGACCGCCGGCTACGCCCACTTCCTGGCGCTCGAGGTGCACACACTCGCGTTAGGTCGTCCAGAGTACCAACGGGCCCTGCAACTGGCGCTGCGATTCGAAATCACCAGCTACGACGCCAGCTACCTGGCCCTCGCCCACTCACTCGGCACTCGATTCGTTACTGGAGATCGAAAACTGGCGAAGCGAGTGGCTCGGCTGGGAATCGTAGACATCGTGTAGCTCTTTGCCGGGCAGGCCAGGCCCCTGCGGACTCTCATGCGTGTGCAGCGACGTCAGTCGCGCCTTGCCGAGCCCGGACGTCAGTCCGGGACAACACCCGACCAAGCCCACGCGCCGCTAACGGGCCGATTGGAATCGGCCCCTGCGGGTGGATGTCAGGCCAGAACAATCCCAATACCATCCCGACCCCGGCAGGCCCCCGTCGCTTCAGCGACAGTCCCGGC